>JAFRIQ010000016.1 GCA_017432725.1 Bacillota bacterium | reverse complement strand
GGATAGTCCCCATAGAGGGCTGGAGCCCGGACCAGTTCGCGTCATACGTGTCTGAACAGGGCATAAGGGATGCGGTAGCTTTCCAGGATGAAGCCAGCGACGCAAACAACCACTTCGTTCCGCTGGTCATCAACGGTGAAGCGAGAGAACTCAACGGAGCCGGTTCCGGAGCCAATCCGCGTACGGTCATAGGCCAGAGAGAAGACGGAGCCATACTCCTTCTCGTGACCGACGGCAGAGGCAAGTCGGGTCACCTCGGCGCCACGGCTTCCGACCTCATAAGCATCATGCTCAAGTACGGCGCAGTCAACGCGGCCAACCTGGACGGAGGCAGCTCGTCCTGCATGTACTACAACGGTTCCATGCTCATGGACAGCGTCACCCTCTGGGCGACCAATTCATCATGGAAACTGCCCACGGCTTTCGTGGTCATGAAGTAGCGAAGGGAGTAAAGAGATGGCAAAAACAAAAAGAAAAAAGAGCCTTTTCGGCAAGATCTACTTCGCGTATCTTATCTTCATAATCGCAGCCCTCGCTCTGCTTTTCTTCCATGTCCGCAGCGTCATGGTGGAATTCGAAGAAAGCCAGCCTGACAATTACGTCATAGCTTTACTGAACCATGCGGGAAAGGGAGACAAGGCTTTGGGCGCATACCTTCAGGATAACTGCTTCGCAGCGACCGATTACGGAGATCCTGCGGAGAGGATGAACAGTTTCTACAATACGGACGCTCATTCCAAACTGGAGGCAAAGAAAAATTTAAGCTACTCGGAAGGCGACGTCTTCGTATACGACGTGACGGCTGATGAGAAACCTTTCGTCACCGTTGCGATAGAAAAGAGCGGCGAAAAGAGGATGCTCGGGATATTCAACGTATCCTCATACAAACTGAAGTACGCATTCGTAAGGAACCCCGAGATACCGAAGCCCAGTTTCAAACTGTCGGATGAAGGAACGGTTTCCTTCAGCATAGTGCTTCCGGATGATTTCACCCTCAAGTTCAACGGAGCGGTGGTCGACACCTCTGCCGGTACCGAAGGCATCATCGAAGACTTTGCTGCATTCAGTTCTTACGGACCCGTTCCGAAAGGCACCAGGATGGATTTCACCCTTCATTACGATCCGATCATTACCGTTGAGAACAATGTCGGAGAAGAGGTCAGGCTGAATCTCGACGTCTCCTCTGAAGGGAACATATATTACGCAGCAGCGGACTACGGCAGCGATGATGCCCAGAAAGCGGCAGTTACCCAGGTAGGTGATTTCCTATCCATGTACAAGCTGTGGGCAAGGTTCATGACGGACGACGTTGGGGGATACTATCACGGATACTACGACGTCAAGGAAGGCTGCAAGATAATGCCGGGCTCAACGCTTGAAGATCAGGCATGGGCATGGGCTACGTCCATAGACATTACCTTCGTCAGCGATCATTACGGATACTATTTCCAGAATGAAAACGTAGACAACTATATCCTGTACAACGATGATTTCTGCTCCGCAGACGTCAGCTTCGATGAAGTGATCTCCGTAGCCGGAGTAGGCGACAGGACCATAGGATACAACAACAGGATGTTCTTCGTCCGTCAGGACGGGGAATGGTATTGGGTAGGTCAGCTAGACCTAACCGGAAGATGATTTATGAGCCGGGATTTCAGTTTTGGATTCCCGGCTTTCTAAGGCTATTGAAAGAATTGGCCCCGGGATCATTGAGCTTCGGGGAGAAAGGAAGATCATACAGACGATGTATCCTGTAGACAGACAGCCGGAAGAAGAACTGCTATACCTTTTCAACGAAGGTAAGTTCTACAATGCCGCCGAGCTTTTCGGCGCCCATATGGGTACGAGTTTCGGAACCGAGGGCGCCCGTTTTACTGTATGGGCTCCGGGAGCAAAGAGCGTACACGTGTACGGGGATTTCAATTCCTGGAACGATTGGGACAGGGATCTTTCCCCCATAGGGAGCACGGGAGTATGGTCCGCCTTCGTCCCCGGCGTCAAGGTGGGCGACAAGTACAAATACGTCATAGAGACGAAAAAGGGACACAAGCTCTTCAAATCGGATCCCTTCGCTTTCTGGTCCGAGCGCCGTCCTGCCACTGCTTCCGTGGTCTGGGACATGTCTTTCGACTGGTCCGACGGCAGATGGATCGCGAAAAGGGAGAAGACGGATCATCTGAAAAGCCCCAAGAACATTTATGAAGTACATGCGGGTTCATGGAAGAAGGAGGGCGAAGATTTCTATAACTACCGCCGCCTTGCCGATGAGCTGATCCCCTACGTGAAAGATATGGGATACACCCATATAGAGCTGCTGCCCCTGATGGAACATCCCTTCGACGGTTCGTGGGGATATCAGGTCACGGGCTTTTACAGCGCCACTTCCAGATACGGGACTCCCCAGGATCTCAAATACCTTGTGAACAAAGCCCATAAGGCAGGCATAGGAGTCATATTCGACTGGGTGCCGGGCCATTTCTGCAAGGACGCTCACGGTCTTTATATGTTCAACGGCGAATTCCTCTACGAAAAAGAGGAACATCCCCAGTGGGGCACTATGAAGTTCGATTACGGGCGCAAAGAAGTAAGGTCCTTCCTTCTGTCCAACGCCATGTTCTGGATAAAGGAATATCATGCCGACGGCCTGCGCATAGACGGAGTGTCGTCAATGCTCTACCTGAATTTCGGCATAGACGATCCGGGCCAGAAGAAATTCAACGTGTACGGAGACGAAAGGGATCTGGACGCGGTGTCCCTGTGTCAGGAACTGTCGTATATGGTCGGGACCAACTGCCCCGGCGTGTTCACCGTAGCGGAGGAAAGCAGCGCATGGCCGCTGGTGACCTATCCTCCCGAAGACGGAGGCCTGGGGTTCAACTACAAGTGGGACATGGGCTGGATGAACGATACCTTGAGGTACGTCAGCACGGATACTCTATACAGGAAATACGATCACAACCTGATCACTTTCTCCATGATGTATACCTTCAACGAGAACTTCATACTGGCGCTTTCCCACGACGAAGTGGTCCACGGAAAAGCAAGTCTCATCGGGAAAATGCCCGGAGACTATTATCAGAAATTCTCCGGGCTGAGGCTTCTGCAGCTTTATCTGATGACCCATCCGGGCGCAAAGCTTAATTTCATGGGCTACGAGTTCGGCCAGTTCATAGAGTGGAGGGAATACGAGGGCCTGGAATGGTTCCTTCCCGAGCAGTACGAGGCTCACGCAAAGCAGCTTGCTTACACCAAAGCCCTGAACAATTTCTATCTCAAGGAGAAGGCCCTCTACAGCAGCGATCACAGCTGGAAGGGCTTCCAGTGGATAGACGCAGACAATGCGGAGCAGTCGGTATACATCTTCTGCAGGACCTGCGGCAGCGGTCAGCACAAGGACGTCGTGATACTGAACTTCGGCACGGGCTACTACGAGGACTTTAGAGTCGGCGTTCCCAAAGCCGGGACCTACGTAGAAAGCTTCAGCACCGACGATCTGGCTTACGGAGGCAGCGGGTGCCTGAATCAGGGTCTTCTGCATAGCGAAGATAAGCCGTGTCACGGCCAGGGGCAATCCCTGTCCATAAGGCTGGCGCCTCTTTCAGGAGTGGTGCTCAGCTATACTAAGGGTTAAATACGAAGGCGGCGAGGCGCCGCCCGATGATATGCATAAAGGAACAATATGAGAACAATAAGCAAAACGGATTTTAAAAAGAGTTTTTCGGACCTGCTCCTTCTTGAAACGGACAAGAAACCGGAGGAGTGCAGCGCTCAGGAGGCTATGGATGCTTTGACGAAATACGTCATAGGCATAGCGTCTGAGGCAAAAATCAGGACTACACAAAAGCACATAGATGACAAAGCGAAGAAGGTGTATTACTTCTCCATGGAGTACCTTATCGGACCGCTCCTTGAAAACTATCTGGTTAACCTGGGAGCTTTGGATACCGTAAGGGAAGGCCTTTCTGAAATGGGGATCGACCTTGATGAGCTTTTGAAACTCGATACCGATCCGGGCCTCGGGAACGGCGGTCTGGGAAGGCTCGCTGCCTGCTTCCTCGACTCCATGGCGTCCATGGGTATAGCAGGCGTAGGACTGGGTCTTAGGTATCAGTTCGGTCTTTTCCGTCAGAAAATAGAAAGCGGGTATCAGATCGAGGAACCTGACGAATGGCTTAAAAACGGCTATCCGTGGGAAACCCCGGTATCTTCGGATGCGGTTGAAGTCAAATTCGGCGGAACCATAAACAGATATTTCGAAGACGGAAAACTGAAATTCACACACTCGGGTTACAGCAGCGTTCTCGCAATTCCTTACCTTGTGCCGATACTGGGCTGGGGCGGAGAGGATTGCAACGCTCTTCATCTATACAGAGCAAGGCCGGTGAGCGCGGATCTCGATCTGGAGGCCTTCAACATCGGCGATTATTCGGAAGCGATGAGAACCCAAAGCGAAGCAAAGGCCCTTACTTCGGTCCTTTATCCCAATGACAACTCAGAAGCGGGCAAGATACTCAGGCTCAAACAGGAATATTTCCTGGTATGCGCGGGTGTCGAATCCATAATCAGGACCTACAAAAAAAGATATCCCGGTGAGCCCTGGTCAAGTTTCCCCAATCACGTAGCCATACAGACGAATGATACCCATCCTGCTCTGGTCATACCTGAGCTCATGAGGAGGCTCATGGACGATGAGGGTCTGGAGTGGGACGCTGCCTGGGATATAACCACGAGGACCGTGGGGTTCACCAACCACACGGTGCTTCCCGAGGCTCTGGAAAAATGGCCTCAGTCCCTTCTTCAAAGGCTTGTACCCCGCGTGTACATGATCATAGAAGAGATAGATAACCGCTGGAGAGCTTCCATTCCTACGGGAGACAATTTCCGCGAGATCCATAAGAGGACTGCGGTGCTCTGGGGCGGAGAAGCAAGGATGGCCAACCTTTCGATAATAGGGAGCCACAGCGTAAACGGAGTGGCAGCCATCCACAGCGAGATACTGAAGAAAGACGTGTTCAATGAATTCTATAAGCTGCAGCCCTGGAAGTTCTCGAACAAGACCAACGGCGTGTCGCCGAGAAGATTCCTTATGCAGTTCAATCCCGGACTTACGTCTCTTATCTCAAGCCGCATAGGAGAAGCATGGAAAACGGATCTTTCGCAGCTTGAAAGACTCAGAAGCTACATAGATGACGAGAGTTTTCTCTTTGAACTGGCAAACGTCAAAAAACAGGGCAAGGAAAAACTTGCGGCATATATTGCTGAAAAACAGCATATTTCGATCGATACGGATTCGGTTATGGATATACAGGTAAAGAGGATACATGCATACAAAAGACAGCTTCTCACCGCTTTCAAGATACTCAACCTGTACAACCGCATGAAAGCCGATCCTTCCTACGATACAGTGCCGGTGACATTCATAGTCGGAGGGAAGGCCGCTCCGGGATACGATCTTGCCAAGGAGATAATCAAGTTCATATGCTCCATAGCGGATAAGGTCAATTCGGATCCCGTCATCTCAAAGAAGATGAAAGTAGTATTCATTGAGAATTTCTCTTTATCCAATGCGCAGGTCATCTATCCCGCAGCCGATATTTCCGAGCAGCTGTCGACTGCCGGAAAAGAAGCGTCAGGCACGGGCAACATGAAGTTCATGATGAACGGAGCGATAACTTTGGGCACCCTCGACGGGGCAAACATAGAGATATTCGATCGCTGCGGATACGAAAACGCAAAGGTTTTCGGGCTAAACGCAGATGAAGCAGCCGCGCTGTCTGCGAGCGGACACTACAGCGCGATGGACGAAATAGCGGCGGATCCCGAGCTCAAACTCATGGTGAGCCAGCTGGTCGACGGAACCTTCGATGAATGCGGACAGAGTTTCTGGAAGATCTACGATTCGCTCATAAATGAAAACGATCAGTATTTCGTACTCAGGGACTTCCCGGCATATTTCAAGGCATGGGAAGAACTGATGGCGAGTTACAAAGATAAAAAACACTGGCAGCAGATGTCACTTGCCAATATTGCGGGCAGCGGCTACTTCTCCAGCGACAGGACCATAGGTGAATATGCAAAGGAGGTTTGGGGACTGTAATGGACAGGAAAAAATGTATCGCAATGCTCCTTGCCGGCGGACAGGGCAGCAGACTTGGGCTCCTTACCCAGAAAAATGCAAAACCCGCCGTATCGTTCGGCGGTAAATACCGCATCATCGACTCATCGCTTTCCAACTGCGCCAATTCCGACATAGATACGGTAGGCGTGCTGGTGCAGTACAGACCGATGATACTCAACGAGTATCTCGGAACAGGAGAAGCCTGGGATCTTGACGTTCAGGACGGAGGAGTCCACGTACTTCCTCCCTACGCAACTCAGACGGGAGGCTCCTGGTACGAAGGCACCGCGGATGCCATATATCACAATCTGGATTTCATAGAGACCTACGACCCCGAGTACGTCCTCATACTTTCCGGCGACCATCTCTACACCATGGATTACAGCAAAATGCTCGACGAGCATATATCGAACAATGCTGATCTCACCATCTCCGTCATGGAGGTCCCCTGGGAAGAAGCCAGCCGTTTCGGCATCATGTCCGTTGACGGCGAGGGAAGGGTGACCCGCTTCGCCGAGAAACCGAAAGAACCCGAAAGCAATCTGGCTTCCATGGGTATTTACATTTTCTCCGCGGACATACTTAAGAAATCACTTCTCGAGGATCACGATGACGAATCTTCGGAAAAGGATTTCGGAAAGAACATAATCCCGAAACTTCTGGCAGACGGCAGAAGAGTCTTTTCATACAAGTTCTCCGGTTACTGGAGGGACATTGGGACGATACAGAGCTATTACGACGCAAACATGGATCTTCTTGACGAGGATCCGGAATTCAATATCTTCGACGAGAACGTCAAGGTGTATTCCAACTCCAACATCTATCCGCCTCAGTTCATAGGCGAGACGGGGAGCGTCAAAAACAGCCTCATCTGCAACGGATGCGGCATCGAAGGCACGGTGGTACACTCCATCGTCGGATTCGGCGCGGTGGTCGAAGAAGGCGCCGTGGTCGAAGACTCGGTCATACTTCCTGGAGTTAGGGTCTGCAAGGGATCCCATCTTAAAAAGGTCATAGTGGACGAGAATTACTGCGTCGCGCCGGGCAGCGAGGTCTGCGGCGAAGACGGAGATATAAAGGTCATAGGATAGGAGGGAAAGCAAATGAAAGGTGTTCTTGGAATTATTTCAGCAAACTACAGCAGCGACGCCCTCGGCCATCTGACTGACAGCCGTCCCGCAGCGTCTCTTCCCATAGGAGGAAGATACAGACTTATGGACTTTCCTCTCACCAATATGGTGAAGAGCGACATCACTACGGTGGGTCTCATCACTCCTTTCTACTACAGGTCCATCATGGATCACGTAGGGAACGGACAGCCTTGGGGCCTCGCAAAGAGAAGAGGGGGTCTTTTCGTAATGCCCGGGACCGTGTACGGCGAAAGAGAGAACAAGTGCCGTTTCATTCTTAAGGATCTTCTCAGGAACAGAAGGCTCATAGACCGAAGCACAGCATCCTACGTGCTCATGTGCGACGCTTCCAAGGTGATCAGAATCGACTACGATCCCTTCTGCCGCGCCCACGTAAAGAGCGGAAAGAAAGCGACGTTCCTCTATTCCGCCGAAGGCCACAGGTTCCTCGACTGTCTCATCATAAACAAGGATCATCTCAAGGAGATACTGAGAGACTATGAGAACAGCGACAGCATGGATCTGACGGAGATACTCCTTAAGGAATCTTCGGATACGCCCATAGGGGAATATATCTACGACGGTTACGTAGGAGTCGTCGACGACCTTAAAGACTACGTGAAGGTCAATATGGATCTTCTCGATCCAAAGCTTGGCATAAAGATACTGCCCGGACTAATGACTAAGGTCCAGGACGCTCCTCCGACCCTTTACAGGGAGAATTCTGACGTGAGCAATTCGGTCATTTCCTCCGGATGCATAATCAAGGGGACCGTGGAGAATTCCGTAGTCGCCAGAAACGTAATCATAGAGGAAGGCGCCGTTGTTAAAAATTCCATAATCATGCAGCGCTGCAAAGTAGGCAAGGGAGCCCGCATAGAGAACGCGGTGCTTGACAAGTACGTCGATATATCTGAAGAAGTGATCATAAAGGGGAGCGACGCTCTACCTTTCGTGGTGGAAAAGAACGCAAAGTTATGAAAAAGATAAACATCCTTTTTGCAGCATCGGAATGCACCCCCTTCATAAAGACCGGGGGTCTCGCGGACGTGGCGGGGGCTCTTCCTTCCTACGTCAATACGGCTAATTACGAGATAAGAGTCGTGATCCCGAAGTATTCCGCATTGCCGAAGAAATATACGGACAAGATGGAGTACATGTGCAACTTCTACGTGCCTCTTGGGTGGAGGAACCAGTACTGCGGCCTGTTCAAGCTAAAGATCGGCAAGGTCACCTACTATTTTCTCGATAACGAGTATTACTTCAAGAGAGACAATCTTTACGGAGAGTTCGACGACGGCGAGCGTTTCGCCTTCTTCTCGAAAGCCGTATGCGAAGCCATACTCCATATGGATTTCGAGCCTGACATACTCCACTGCAACGACTGGCATACGGCTCTAGCCCCCGTGTTCCTGAGAGAATTCTACAGGGATGCGGAAAAGACCAGGGATATAAAGACCATATTCACAATACACAATATAAAGTTCCAGGGAATGTTCTCTTCATTCCTTCTCGGTGACATTCTGGGCCTCTGGGGTACCCCGGCCGCGTGGCAGCTTCTCTCGGACAGCCATACTGTCAACTATATGCTGGGAGCCCTGTGCTATTCCGACAGGATCACTACCGTGAGTCCGGGATACGCCGAGGAGATCTGCAGCTGGTACTACGGAGAAGGCCTGGAATATATACTCAACAAGAGAAAGTCCATTCTTTCGGGCATACTAAACGGTATCGATACGAAAGTTTACGACCCTGAAAAGGACAAAGCTCTGGCAGTTAATTACGGCGCTTCTTCCCTCGAAAAGAAAAAGGAAAACAAGTTGGCTCTTCAGAGGGAGACGGGACTGGAAGTAAGCGAAGAGGTCCCCATGTTCGCCCTCATCTCGAGGCTCACGGAGCAGAAAGGTCTGGACCTTGTGACCTACATACTTCCCCATATCAGCGAAAGGAATATGCAGCTGGTGGTTCTTGGAGTGGGCGACCAGAAGTATGAAGAAGCATTCGCATACTATGCGGGCAGATATCCGGGCAAGATATGCTTCCTTAAGAAATTCGACGAGGCTCAGTCCCACAGAATCTACGCCGCGTCGGACGCATTCCTCATGCCTTCCCGTTTCGAACCCTGCGGTCTTTCGCAGATGATGGCCATGAGATACGCTTCTCTTCCCATAGTCAGGGAAACGGGCGGACTTAAAGATAGCGTGGCCCCGTACAACAAATACACCGGTGAAGGGACCGGTTTCTCCTTCGCCAATTTCAATGCCCATGAACTTCTGGGTGCCGTGGATGAAGCGCTGACCCTGTGGTTCAATGACAAGGAAGCTTGGACCCATCTCATGCACAATGCGGCAGAAGCGGACTTCTCATGGAAGTCTTCGGCAAAGGAATACAGAGAGCTTTACAAACATCTGATTCAAGGATAGTTATGGATTTCTATTTCAATTCCCAAGATGAAAAATGCAAGAAGC
Source organism: Bacillota bacterium (assembly GCA_017432725.1). GTDB lineage: Bacteria > Bacillota > Clostridia > Peptostreptococcales > Anaerovoracaceae > RUG13409. Next base: position 42,619 of record JAFRIQ010000016.1, on the reverse strand, counting down.
CCTTCGGCGCCGTAAATCCCGGCGCTGAAGTGGATATTTGCATATATTGTCCCGGCGACTGCTCGGGCGTCACTTTAAGAGCTGCGGGCATGTCCGGCTACGAGTGCAGCGTCCCCATGGAGAAAGGGGAAGGCGGCGTTTTCACAGCCACCCTTACCATGCCCAGTGAACCTGGCCTCGTCTTTTACTGCTTCGTACTCAGCCTTGAGGACGGAAGCGTTTACTATTACGGCAACGGCGAAGACCGCCTTGGAGGCGAGGGAAGGATATATGCCGAAGATCCGGTGCCTTACCAGATCACGGTGTATGAGAGCAGCAGCGTACCCGAATGGTATAAAAACGCCGTGGTGTATCAGATATTCCCCGACAGATTCGCAAACGATGAGTATTCGAAGGAAGAATATCCGGAATGCTGGTATGAAGCTCCTACCTACGAAAGAGACGAGGACGGAGAGATCATATGGAAGTTCTACGGGGGTACGCTCAAAGGGGTAGAGGAAAAGCTTCCCTACCTTAAATCTCTGGGTGTTTCCTGCATATATTTTAATCCTATTTTCAAGGCCAGGACCAACCACCGCTATGATACCTACGACTACTTTGTCATTGACGAGCGTTTCGGAAACGACGGGGATTTCGACAGTTTCATAGCATCTGCCAAGCGCTTCGGTATAAAGGTCATACTGGATGGCGTATTCAATCACAGCGGAAGGGACAGCAGATACCGCAGGGAACATCCGGACTGGTATTCGGGCGGTTTCTGGTGGGGTGTTAAGGATCTTCCCGAGTTCGACGACCGGTGCAGAGAGTACAGAAACTTCATCTGCGGCGAAAACGGCGTCGTCAGATACTGGATAAGAAGAGGCAGCGCCGGATGGAGGCTCGACGTCGTGGATGAACTGCCCGATGATTTCGTCAAAGAGATAAAGGCGGCTGCAAGGGCGGAGGACCCCGATGCAGTCATCATAGGCGAAGTCTGGGAGGACGCATCCAACAAGTACAGTCACGACCAGCAAAGGCAATATTTCTTCGGAAAGGAACTGGACGGGGTAATGAACTATCCCTTCAGGGAACTGTTCCTCGATTACGCTATGTTCAGATGCACTGCGAAGGATGCCATGAGAAGGCTCATGAGCCTTGTCGAAAATTATCCCCCTGACAATATGAGGGCTTCTTTCAACCTCATAGACAGCCATGACAGGGAAAGAGCTCTGGAACTTCTCGGAGGCAAAGAGCACTCATGGTATGCGCTCAGAAGGCTTAAATACGGGCTGGCTCTTCAGTACGCGGTTCCGGGAGTCCCTACCATATATTACGGCGACGAGGCCGAAAGCTACGGGGGAAAGGATCCGGAGAACAGGGGAGCCTATCCCTGGGGGAAGGCGAATGAAGAGCTTATAGACTATTACAGGCTTATGGGCCAGATATACAAGGATCATCCCGTTCTGGCAAGCGGTTCCTTCACGCCCATATATGATTTCGGGGACGAGGTTTTTTCATTCCTCCGCGAAGGGGATGAAAAGATACTGGTCCTCGTGAACAGAAACGACGATCCCATGGAGATATGCTACGATTTCGGAGGCGATTACGCCCTGGAACTCATAGCGTCCAAAGAGATAAAGACAGAAGGCGGCGTGCTCAGGACCGAAATAGAGGGTCTTTCCGCCGCATACATACTGCTCATGGATAAAAAACCGGAGATCCTGCCTCTTAAAAGAGGGGCCGGAGTGCTCTGCCATATCACGTCCATTCCGGGCGGCCGTCTCGGGCAGTGCGCGAAGGATTTCGTGGATTATATAGCCGATGCCGGATTCAGCTACTGGCAGGTGCTGCCCATAAACCCGGTGGGTATGGGCGATTCGCCGTATATGTCTCCCGATGTGTTCGGCATAGATGAAAAACTCGGAAGTTTCGAGGAACTGACAGAGTTAAGGGAATATGCCAACAGCAAAGGCATAAAACTGATAGGAGACCTCCCCATTTACGTCGCTCCCGACGGAGAAGACGTAAAAAGAGATCCGCTGGCTTTCCAGAAGGGACGGCACGCGGGCTGTCCTCCGGACTATTTCGCGCCTCTTGGTCAGGACTGGGGAAATCCCCTTTACGACTGGGATTACATAAAGAGCACCGGATACGAGTGGTGGATAAGACGCATAGAAAATGCCCTTAAGTATTTCGATTACGTAAGGATAGACCATTTCCGGGGCTTCGCGGCCTACTTCTCAATACCTAACGACGGAAGCCCGAAGGACGGATATTGGATGCCGGGTCCCGGAACGGATCTGTTCAGGGAAGTGAAGAAGGCTCTCAGCAAAGACGGAAGTCCTCTTCCGGTCATCGCAGAGGATCTGGGTTTCCTGGATGCCCAGGTGTACAACCTGATGAAGCTTACGGGATTCCCGGGGCTCAACGTATGGCAGACGGATTCCGCGGTAATGGAAAAGCAGACCCCTGCCGAGAGACGCCACAGGGTATATTACCCGGGCACCCATGACAGCGACACTCTGGTGGGCTGGTATATGGAACAGGGCATGGAACTTGAGGAAGCCAGGAAGACTTCCGATGAGATCATAGAAAAGCTCTACGCATCGGAAGCAGGCTGGGTCATAGTGACCCTTCAGGATATGCTGGGTCTTGACAGCTCGGCAAGGATGAACGTACCGGGGACCGCCGAAGGGAACTGGCAGTGGAAGGCAAAGAAAGAGGACCTGACGCCTGAACTTGCAGAGAAATACAGAAAACTTGCAGAAAAATACTGCAGGTGATATTGTGGAACTATAGGGAATCAAGGCGCATCCGCCTTTTGCAGTGCGCAGAAGATATATATTATCAAGGAGTCAATATGGGACAGGACAGAATCAAGAAATATATGCGTGAGAACTTCGACGAAGTGATGCATACGACCTTAAATCCGGAAGGCCCCGGAGCCGTGAGGATACACCTCATACCTCCCAAGATCGAAGAGGGAGAGGTGCAGGCCAGCGTAGCCATCATAAACGGGCAGGACGTGATCCCCGTGAACGTTGCCTGGGCAGTCGTTCTTTCGGAATTCATCAAGCAGGTGAATAAATACGACGGAAGAGCCTTGAGCGACGACGACGTCGAAAATATACTCAACGAGACCTGCAGCGGAGTGAAAAAGGTATACCCCCTTCTTCCTAAGAAAGAGATCAAGGAAGACGTTTATCTCATGATGAACAGCTTCACCCAGATCGCCAGGGGAGAGGCTCCGGATCAGGAGATAGGATATATGAACCTGGGCGACTACGCGCCCCATATGAGAGCGCCGCACAGGATGGACGTGATGGTGAGCGCCATGACAAAGAACGGTCTCTGGCACTGCAATCAGAAATGCATACACTGCTATGCGGCAGGGCAGGTCCACGCCGAGGAAGAAGAGCTCTCAACTGAAGACTGGAAGAAGATACTGGACAAGATCAGAGCCGCGGGGGTGCCCCAGGTGACCTTTACCGGCGGAGAACCCACTATGAGAGAAGACCTCTTCGAGCTCATATCCCACGCCAGGTGGTTCATATCGAGGCTCAATACCAACGGAGTGAAGCTTACCAAGGAATACTGCCAGGAGCTCAAGAACGCGGAACTGGACAGCCTGCAGATAACCTTCTATTCTTCCGACGCAGAAGTGCATAACAAACTCGTCGGAGCTCCCCAGTATGATAATACAGTGAGCGGTATAAAGAACGCCATAGAGGCGGGTCTTTCCCTGAGCATCAACACCCCTCTCTGCACTCTCAACAGGGATTACGTAAAGACTCTGGAGTTCCTGCACGGGCTTGGAGTGATCTATGTGACATGCTCCGGGCTCATCACCACGGGCAACGCGCTGACGGAAGAATCGGAGAGCCTTCAGCTGAATAAATACGATCTCATGAAAGTTTTGAGCGACGCCGTCGAATACTGCTATGCCAACGGAATGGAGATAAACTTCACTTCGCCGGGCTGGATAGATCAGGACTTCTTCGAGTCTCTCGGCATAAGCTCGCCTACCTGCGGAGCCTGCCTTTCCAACATGGCAATAACGCCGGGCGGAAAAGTAGTTCCCTGCCAGAGCTGGCTCTCGGGAGACGTGCTTGGAGATATGCTGGCGGACGAATGGACGGACATCTGGGAAAGCGACGCCTGCAGGAAGAACAGGGAATATTCCGCCAAGATGGAGGGTCTCTGCCCCTTGAGACATTATGCGGAATCTGAGGAAGGAGGAGAAGCAAATGAAGAATAGTTTCAGGAAAGCGGCTGCGCTTCTGGCCTGCTTTATCATCATATTCTCATTTTCGGCAGTGCCGTCATTTGCGGCAAGCCCCACCGACGAGATACTCAACTATATAATCGTGGCGGACGTCAACGACGACGGTACGGTGAATCTCGGATATCACATCGACTGGAAGGTCCTCGTCTCCGACGGCATAGGACCTCTGGAAGACGTATACGTCGGTATACCGAACAGCAAATACATAACTATCACGCCGCTGTCAGACAACATTTCGAGTATGGGCTACGAAAGCAATTACGGCGACAGTACGGTGCATCTGTATTTCAACGATAAATACTATGCCGGAGAGACCGTGAGCTTCGAATTCATGGTGGTCCAGGACTATATGTATGAGATGAACGCTCTGGAAGACGGATACACGCTCTATTACTTCGTTCCCGGATGGTTCGACGAGATAGCCGTAGACAATCTGGTGATCTTCTGGAAAAGCGACAATCTGGAGACCTTCTCTCCCGGCGGATATATCCAGGACGGCTACAACGTTTGGCAGACCAGTCTTAAGCCCGGTGAAAGATTCGAGCTCAAACTCACCTATCCCAACGACGCGTATATGTTCGACGAGAGCAAGTCATATAACTATCCAAACGGGAACGGAGGCGGCGGAGATTATCCGGGCTTCAGCTTCGGTGACCTCATATTCGGACTCCTTGGATTATTCCTCTTCTTCATACTTCCCATTATGCTGGTGGCAAGAGTCATAAAGAAGGTATATAACAGGACGTCCGGTTTTGCCGCGGGAGATACCAAGACCAAGGTCACCAGGACTAAGATAGAATACTATCCCAACTGTCCAGGATGCGGCGCCCAGAGGAAGGAAGGCCAGACAGTGTGCGAATACTGCGGCAGGAGCCTTGTCAAGAGCGAAGAGATCATAAAAGAAGAAGAAGTAAAGGACGAGGACAAGGGCGCGCTCAAATACAAGAAGAACGGGGAGTACCGCTATGGCTCGGACCCCAATACCTACGTAAGGGTCAACGTCATACACGTTCCCGTGAGCTCATCCAGCAGTCGTTCATCAAGCAGCCGCTCATCGAGCAGCAGTTCGCGTTCGGGAAGATCCGGCGGCGGATCGAGCTGCGCGCATTCCAGCTGCGCCTGTGCCTGCGCATCCTGTGCCTGCGCCTGTGCCTGCGCCTGCGCCGGCGGCGGAAGAGCGGGATGTTCCACAAAGGATTTCTACAACACGAAACTCAAACTAAAGCAGCTTGAAATGAAAGCAAAGAAAAAGTAAGGGTATATAGGGAGGCTTTGAAATGACAGAAAGCAAGATCAAGGAAGTTTCCGTATACAAAAGCGGAGGACTTGTAAAAAGAGAAGGGACCGTACATCTCAAGGCGGGACAGCAGACAGTAGAACTGAAAGGTCTTACGTCCGCAAGAGGAGGATATATATCGGCTGATACGGTGAAACTCTCCGTAGACGAGAGGGTCATCGGCTCCAACATACAGGTAGTCAGCCGTTCACCGGAAGACATCGACGAGATCCTGAAGCCCATATCGGAACAGATAGCCGCAAAACAGAAAGAACTGGAGATACTCGTTCTTCAGGAAGAGATGTGGAGGACCAATTCCGACTTCACGGGAAAAGAGTCCGTATCCATAGATTCCATGGTCAGTTACATAGAGTCCCTGGGAGACAGACTCGGCGCTTTGAACGATAAGAAGACAGGTCTCGAAAAAGAACTGGAAAAGCTCAACAAGGATTACAGGGAGCACAGAGAGTATCTTGAGGAGCCCTACGTTAAAGCGGATCTTGCATGCGCCGAAGAAGGGGATTATGCCTTCGAACTGAGCTATTACAGCGGCGACGTATACTGGTATCCTTTCTACGAGGTGCATACGGACGACGATACGGACAAGATAGTCATAAAACTGAGAGCAAAGCTCAGACAGAATACCGAAGAAGACTGGAACGGAGTCAGGCTCAGCCTGTATACTGCGGATCCTTCCATCTCCGGTACCATACCGACTCTTCACCCCTATCATCTCAGTTTCTATTCTCCTATGAAGACCTCTTCAAGAGGAGCGGGAATGATGAGGGCTGCCGTTATGGAAGACACAGGCGTGGTTTATGAAGAAGCGGATGCCGCTCCCATGGCGATGATGATGGGGGCAGCGCCGGTCATGAAAGCCGTGCAGACCAACGGAGCGGTTTTCAAGAGCAACGATTCCATACTGGAATACGTTCTCGAAGGCACCTGGGACGTACCCGGGAAGAAGGAGATCATCTGCGATCTTACGACACAGGAAGCAGCCTGCCGCTATCACGATATATGCATACCGAAACTGGATACGAAAGCGTATCTTGCCGCCGAGGTGAAGACCGCCGACGTAGAACAGCTCATGGATACGGAAGCTTCCATATACATCAAGGGAGCGTACATGGGCGAAGCGTATATGAGCATCGATCTTTCCAAAGAAGAGTATGATATTTCCCTCGGCGTAGACGAGACTGTGAAGGTCACCCGCAAACAGGTGAAAAAGTACAGTTCCAGCGTCCTTCTCAAAGGTCAGAAAAAGACGGAACTCGAGTACGAGATAACCGCAGTTAGCAAGAAGGACAGAAAGTGCGAACTGAGGCTCATAGACCAGATCCCCGTGTCCGGCGACAAGACCATAGAAGTCAGCGCCGACAATATATCCGGAGGAAAATATGACGAAGTGACTGGAGAGGTGAGCTGGGATATCACCCTCGGCTCCATGGAGACCGAGAAGAAGACCCTCGCCTACAGCGTCGCGTATCCGAAAGACAAGGTCATACACAATCTTTAATTAATAAATCATCGTAAAATCTCATACCCTGCGGTATAATATACTGTCAGGGTATTTTGTTTGGAGCAAGGCGGCATTTTGCTGCCCTTTGGAACATACAGGAGGACTTAAATGCTTAATATCGAAAAAACAACAGAGGACGGCAGAGCATGTTACATGCTCGAGGGAAGACTGGACGCAGTTACTTCCGTAGAGTTTGAAGAAGATCTTGCCGGAGTGCTTCCCGAGATCAAGGAACTGATCCTTGATTTTGAGAAGGTAGACTATGTATCCTCTGCAGGACTGAGAGTTCTTCTCGCTGCACAGAAGCAGATGGACGGTAAGGAAGGAAGCCTCAAGCTTCTGAACGTCTGCGACACCATCATGGATATCATGGAGGTCACAGGATTCGACAACATCATCTGCATCGAGAACGGCAGCAAGGAAGAATGCGATTGTCCGGAAGAAACGGAAGAAGCCGAAGAAAAAGCGGACGAAAAAGAGGAAGCATAACTTGCCTGAAAAAAGCATAAAAGAAATGAGCGCCGGTGAAAGGCGCAGGAATTCGCTTTCGGTAAGGTTCAAAGCTCTTCCTCTATACGGACGGGGTACCCGAGGCTATGGACGTATACGGAAAGATGTTCGGTATAGAAAGAATGCTGGACGTCATAAACAGATACAAGGATTCCGATTCTGAAAAGATTCTAAGCAGCGTCAGGGACGCAGTGGATGAATATGCGGGCGAAGCAGACCAGTTCGACGATCTGACGATGCTCTGCTTCGAATATTTTGGAAAGGCTGAATAGATGGACGACACGATAAAACTCAGCGGAAGGATAGATTCGGAAAATGCCGCTGCCGTGGAGGAAGAACTTCGCGGACAGATAGCGGGGGACAATACGCCCGTAGTTCTGGATGCGGCGGACCTTTCCTATGTTTCCAGCGCGGGACTGAGGGTGATACTTCATATAAAGAAGACCAATCCGGATCTTAAGATCATAAACGTCAGCCCAGAAGTCTACGATATTTTCGAGATGACAGGCTTCATCGATATGATGGAAATAGAAAAAGCCTACAGAGTCGTAAGCATCGAAGGCTGCGAGGAGATAGGAAGAGGGGCTAAAGGCACGGTATACCGTATAGACAAGGATAACGTCGTAAAGATATATAACGATGCAGATGCCCTTGAGGCTATACAGCATGAAAGAGAAGTGGCAAAGCTTGCCCTGATCCTGGGAATACCCACTGCCATATCCTACGACGTAGTGAAGGTGGGAGACAGCTACGGATCCGTTTTCGAGCTCCTCAACGCAAGCAGTTTTTCCAAGATTCTTGCCGAGGAGCCTGAGAAGATGGACTGGGTTGTGGAGGAATACGTGAAGCTACTCAAGCTCATACACAGCACCGTGGTGCCGGAAGGCAAGCTTCCGGACATGAAAGAGACCGTGCTCATGTGGGCTGATTTCACAAAGGATTATCTTCCCGAAGACGCAGGTAAAAAGCTGGTGGAACTTGTCGAAGCCATGCCTCACGACGATCACATGGTCCATGCGGATTATCATGCCAAGAACGTGCAGCTCCAGAACGATGAAGTGCTCATCATAGATATGGATACACTTGCCGTCGGTCATCCCGTATACGAACTTGCAGCCATGTACAACGCCTATGTCGGATTTTCCGAATACGATCACAACGTGGTCAAGGAATTCCAGGGCTTCGACTATGATACGGCCCAGGTGTTCTGGCACAAGACTCTGGAGGCATATCTGGAAACAGATGACGACGAAAAGATACGCGAGATAGAAAACAAAGCCAGGATAGTCAGCTATGCGAGGCTCATCAGGAGGTCCATACGTCACGGCGGTCTTGAAAATGAAAAGGGCAAAGCCGAGATAGAGCTATGGAAGAAAGAGCTCACAGAACTGGTAAGAAGTATTGACAGCATATATTTCGAGACTCCGTTCCTTAAGGAACGAGCGGGAAACGAACTTGACATAGAGGCCAGCGAAGAAAATCTTCACCAGGTCCTCGATTTCATAGACAAACACCTCGATGCCGCGGACTGCCCTCCCAAGGCAAAGATGCAGATCGAGATAGCCGCGGAAGAGATATTCGTCAATATTGCGGATTACGCCTATGCTCCGGGCAAAGGAAGAGCGACGGTGAGGGTGGAAATTTCTAAAGATCCCGCATCGGCGGTCATAACCTTCATCGACGGGGGAATGGCATACGATCCCATGAAAAAGGAAGATCCGGACATAACTCTGAAGGCGGAAGACAGGCCCGTAGGGGGTCTTGGAATATTCATGGTGAAGAAAACCATGGACGACGTGACGTACGAATACAAAGAAGGAAAGAACATACTTAAGATCAAAAAGAATTTCTGATATATGAGTTTTTACGGAAAGATCGATCTTCATATGCATACCACAGTCTCCGACGGGACCGATACCCCCGAAGAGATACTTCTTAACGTGAAAAAAAAGGGCATCAAGATATTCTCTGTTACGGATCATGATGCCGTAAAGGGAAGCAGCATGGTAAAAGGTATGCTGAAAGACAGAGACCCTCTCTTCATACCCGGAGCGGAGTTTTCTTCAAGGGACGAACTCGGAAAGTATCACATCCTCGCTTACGGCTACGATCCAGAAGCAGCGCCCATAAAAGCTCTCTGCGATAAATGCCACGAACTTCGTATAACGAAATTCAAAGGCCGGCTTTCCTTCGTGGAGAAGGAATACGGTTTCATCTTTTCAGATGAAGACAAAGCGGCGCTTCTTGCCATGGATAACCCGGGGAAACCGCATCTGGGCAATCTCATGGTCAAATACGGATATGTGAAGAGTAAGGAAGACGCCATAAAAAACTATATCGATAATGCGTGGCTCAAAAGCGAATTCATAAACCCTCAGGAGGTCATAAGCGCTGTCCTTGGGTCCGGAGGTATTCCTGTCCTTGCCCATCCCATATACGGCAGCGGAGATCAGCTAATCGTTGGAGATGAGATGGACGAAAGACTCAGGCATCTCATGGCTATGGGGCTCAAAGGAGTGGAATCATTCTATTCCGGTTTTACGGTGAAGCTCATAATCCAAATGCTGGAATTTGCGGAGAAATACGGCCTTTACGTCACGGCGGGAAGCGACTACCACGGAAAGAACAAACTGGTGACACTGGGAGATACGGGATACGATCCCGGCATAGATCCCCCGGAAGGCATGAAAAGGTTCTTTAAGGATATATTCGGAATATGAAGATCAACATACTGGAGAAAAAATGGTATCTGTACCTGACGGAGTTCTTTTCGGGAATGTCCGTCATGGCGGTGGAACTCGGAGCGAGCAGGCTGCTTGCCCCGTATTTCAGTTCATCGCAGATAGTGTGGACCATAATCATAGGGACCATCATGATAGCCATGGCCATAGGGAACGTAATGGGCGGGAAATGGTCAGACAGAGATCCTGATCCGGCCAAGCTGTTCAGGCGCATCCTCATAGCAGCCGTGTGGATAGCTCTCATACCGTTCCTCGGCAGATACATAATACTTGCCATCATGGGTCTCATAGTCGTTGCCATAAATCACAACATGCTCATATAGGCGGCTTTCGCGGCCTGCATGATAATATTCGTTTATCCTCTTTTCCTTCTGGGAACGGTAACTCCGTCGCTCATACGCTTCACCATGTCAGACGTGGAGGAAAGCGGCAGGGTCGCGGGGCGCCTTGGCGCATGCAACACTGTAGGCAGCATCATAGGAACCTTCCTTCCCACTTTCGTCACCATACCTGCTGTGGGCACTTCAGTGACCTTCCTCATATTCGCAGGCATACTGCTGGTGCTCGGAGCCTTGTATTTCATTTTCACAGGCGGAAAGAAGACCGCAGTCATAGTCTGCGCCGCTTTATACGTCATATCCTGTATCTTCGGATACAATGCAAAATTCGCTTTCTGGATAGACGATCTCACTTACGAAGGCGAGTCCGTATACAACTACCTTCAGGTCAGCGAAGACGACAGGGAAGTCGTGCTTTCCACCAACGTAATGATAGGCGTGCAGTCCGTATACATGAAAAACGATACCCTTACGGGCATGTACTACGATTACGCTCTCGGAGCGCCCGTAATGGCGTCGAAGGAAGACCCGAAGGTGCTGATCCTCGGAATGGGGACCGGAACCTTTGCGCTGCAGTGCAGAAGATATTTCCCCGATGCTGAGATAGAGGGGGTCGAGATAGACGAAAAGATAACGGATCTTGCCCACAGGTATTTCAGCCTGCCGGAGACCATACCGGTCACCACCTACGACGGCAGGGCTTTTCTGAACGCTTCCGACGGTAAATACGACGTCATCATGGTAGACGCTTATCAGGATATAACCATACCGTTCCAGATGAGCTCGGTGGAGTTCTTCACTCTCGTAAAAGAACATTTAAATGAAGACGGTGTGATGATAGTGAATATGAACATGCACGGCGAGGAAGGCGACGACGACACCACTCTTTACCTGACGGATACAATAGCCTCCGTTTTTACGGACGTCTGTGTAGTTGACGTTCCCTATGCGACGAACAGGGAACTGTTCGCAGCCGTAGGAAGGGATCCGAAAGACATGCTCGAGGAGGGCATGACGGCGTCCATGGCACCGGATCTTAAAAGGATGATGCAAAAGCTCGAGGCCAATCTGAAAAGGGTTTCAGGCGGAGATCATATATGGACAGACGATAAGGCTCCCGTCGAGCTCATAGGTATGAAGACCATAGACATCCTCATAGAAGACGAAGCCTCGTACTACAAGGATCTATATAAAGAAAAAGGCCTTAAAGGCCTCATAGATGACATAATAGGCTGAAAAAAGAACTTCACAATGGCGGAAGTTCTTTTTTAGTGCTTGTCCACGATCTCTGTGCCATCGAAACTTTCGGGGAAAAGATCGAAGAATTTGCGGAATTCCTTTATATCGAAATCGTCCGGCCTGGTGGTATATATGCGGTAATCGCCGGTCTCGTCGGTCATTTCGAAAAGGGTGTCGGAGAATCCGAGTTTAAGGTAAAAGTCTCTTCTTCTGATGCGCTGCTCGGCATTGGGCGCTTCCGGGACCACGGGCTCTATATCAAGGACCATGTTCTTGTCGGAATAGGTTTTCATTAGGTCCTTTACGATGGCCGTACCGTAGCCCCTGCTCCTCAGCTCTTTTTTAGTGGCGAAATAGAGGAGATAGGCATAGTCTCCCAGTATCATCATATATGCGAAGCCTATGAACTTTCCTCCGTCGTAGTAGCCCCACATATCAATCTCTTTTTTGAGGCTGTACCTCATGAGCATCGAATATGGAAGTCTTTCTATCTTGGGAAAAGCGCTTACGTAAAGATCCTTTATCCTTCTGTTCTGGAAGGACAGGAGGTGGATTTTGTTTTTTCTTAAATTCATTTCCATGACCAGTATATGATACAATAATACGGGTAAAAAAAACAGATAAAAAAGGTAAACTGTCATGATGAATCAGAAAGACAAGGTGGTAGGAAAGCAGCTAAAGGACTGCGACGTACTTTTCATGATACCGGGGCGTATGGATAAAGACGTAAAGCAGCTTCCTTCCGCGGATAACGAAGACGGCAGGATCTTCATAGAAGCCATAGAAGATTCTATGGATGAGGAACTTCAGGAAGGCTCGAGGAAGAAATCTCTCGTCAACCCTTCCGAAGAGTACAAGAGCAGATTCACTGTTCTTGAGGAAGCTGAAGAGACTGAGACCAAGGAAAAGAAATTTCTCTGGATAAAGAAAAAGAAGGAAGTAAAGAAGCGCAGGGTAACTGTCAAGACCTTCGACAGGAGCTGCCTTGGACGCTGCGAGCTTCGCTTCCTTCCTGATCCCGAAATGCCGAGAGGAACGGAGACGGTCTCTTTCCCGGCATTCATACTCCTGGACAGACATACCTATTCGAGGTTCTGCGTGCTGGAAATCTACGTGAAGGACTGCGATGACGGTGTGCATATACTCGAGGCTTTCCGTCACGGAAGGATGAGGATTGAGTTCGAAGGAAAGGAATATACGGAAAGCGAATTCATGGCGTCGCCTAAGGTCAGGATGACTCCGTGGGGCTCGAAAAGGAGCGCTGTGTTCGCCTATAACGAAGTAAGCGAGCAGGAGTGCATCAACTGTCTGGCCAATGAAGAATCCCCCAAAGACGGAAGGGTCGCCGGATATATGAAGGAGATAGTGGAGAAAAACGACAGATCCCAGTACGAGGGGATCAGGACGTACGCATCCACCGCCACGCTTCTTGAGATATGCTCTTTCAAGCCGCCTACCTTCAAGGAGAGACTGGAATACCAGACTACGGAAATCTTCTTCATAGAGATGCTCCTCATGAGAGATGCATCCACCTCGAATATTGAGCACAAACTGTTCAGGATATCCGACGACATAAGGGATAAGAAACTGCGGGCGAAAGAGGCGAAAGAAAAGCTCGAAGCCATACACGAAGACCTTTCCCAGGCTATCCAGTTCTCCGGTACGGAGCATTACTGCTGGCCGACGGTACAGAGATCCGTGGATCTCCTGTCATCGGATTTCGGTCTCGAAAATATAGAGAAAAAGTACGATGAGACGGAAAACGTTCTCGAAGATATGATAGACGCTATCCAGAGAAAAGAGCAGAAGACTTCCGAAAAGATCAAGAACAGCTTCCTCATAATCTTGACAGCCATGTCCACTTTCAGTACGGTGGAAGGATCTCTGGATAAGATACTCGAAGTGGACAGCACCTACATAGCGGCCATAATAAGCGTTGCCGCCATGTACATAGTTTACAGGTTAATAGATAAGTTCAGTGAAAAGTAAGGAGAGATACAGAGATGAAGATAGCGGTCATTACCGGAGCGTCCTCCGGCATGGGAAAAGAGTTCGTATATGCTGTCGACAGGGAATATGAACTGGATGAGATATGGGTCATAGACAGGAACGGAGAAAAGCTGGAGACCTTAAGGAGCGAATGCCGGAATTCTCTTAGGACGCTTCCTTGGGATCTTTCAGATAAGAGCCGTTTCGAAGAGTACAGGAAGATGCTCGAGGAGCAAAAGCCCGAGATACGCCTGCTCATAAACGATGCCGGTTACGGTCTGTTCGGACCTTTCGAGACCTTGGATCTTGATGAGACTCTTGGCATAATGGACGTCAACGACAAAGCTCTTACGGCATTCTGCATGATCAGCCTTCCGTATATGAAGAAAGGCGATTCCATAATCAATATGGGATCGAACTCCAGCTGGCAGCCGGTCCCTTATCAGGCGGTATACGGAGCAAGCAAAGCTTACGTTCTCAGTTTTTCGAGAGCCATAGGCAGGGAACTCAAGTCAAGAGGCATCCACGTCATGTGCGTATGTCCGGGGTGGATAAAGACCGATTTCCAGGAAAGGGCCAAGCACGATGAAGTCATCAAGTACGTGGACCGCTGGTACACTGCGAAGGAAGTCATAGACCAGGCTATGATCGATCTTAAGAAGAAAAAGAAAGTATCCATACTCGGAGCGCCGGTAAGGCGCCAGGTGAGATTGGTAAAACACCTTCCGGTGGATCTGATCATGAACATATGGTGCAAACAGCAGGGCATCGAATAGAAAAAGGGCTGCCTTAGATGGCAGCCCTTTTCGAATGCTTATCGTTAGTATTTTTCTACGGGTATATCCAACATGTGCGAGAGTATCTCAAGCTCCTCGGAAACATCTCCGTATATGACGACGAAGTGGGGTTCCCAGCCGTTTTCAACGGCATCGTATACGAGCTGTTCGGCGTTGTTTTCAGTCCTGACTACCAGCGAAGTCCCAAGGAACTGCTGGGGCATATCGAGGGCTTCTCCCTTTGCGATAAAGGCTCTGAAAGTGCCGTCCCAGTCTTTGCCTATACGGAACACGGTCACGTGCTCTGCGGTTCTGCATCCGAATTCAAGGGTCGGACCTATCTTCCTGTTGCAGTGCACTCCAGCGCAGGCTCCCGTGTCTTCCCTTGCGAGGGAACAGGCTGCCGTTCCGCAGTGCCAGAAATATACGGTGTTTTCATCTTC
The DNA here is from genome assembly GCA_017432725.1 of Bacillota bacterium. Taxonomy (GTDB): domain Bacteria; phylum Bacillota; class Clostridia; order Peptostreptococcales; family Anaerovoracaceae; genus RUG13409. The sequence continues at coordinate 27,521 of JAFRIQ010000016.1, read as the reverse complement.
GTTCAGGGAAACGGGGTCGCCGAAGAATACGGGCTGTCCGGAAAGCTTCATGCCCATGTACATGGAAAGCGCCCCGTAGGTATCGGCTTCGCACGCGGAAGCTACGCCCATATCGTTGAGCATTCCGAGCACTGCGCATACCGGCGTTCCGAAGGAAGTGAAGAAATCGGGCCAGCATCTCGAAGACAGAGCGCCTATACCGTTGCCTTTCACATATTCGTCGTAGGCTTTGTAAAGCCTTGCGAAATCAAGAAGGTTCTTCTCCGGAGTGTTTTCCAGTCCCTTTATGGCTTTCTTTGCCTTTTCCAGATAGTCTGCACATTCATCGTCTGTAAACGATTTTGCCTTATCTATGAGCTCTCTAGCTTCTATGGAGTCGAGTCTTACTCCGAAGGCAGCGAGCATTTCGTTGTCAAGGGCTCTTCCGAAGCCGAATCCCTGCGGAGTGTGGCCGATCTGCGCGATCTTAAGTCCCTTCAAGGCTAGTTTCAGTTTTGCGGCGCTGAATACCGCAGAAACCTTTTTTCTTACGTTTTCCTCATCCGCAGAGCCGTATATGTATTCCATACTGTTGGTTCCGAGATGGCGCAGAGTATTGGCTGCGGAAAAAGCTCCGGTAAGGGAGTTGAGTCTGAGTCTTCCTCCGTCTATGACCGGTTCTCTTACTGTCCAGAGAAGTACGGGAACATCAGGGAATTTGCGGACCGCTTCCTGAACGTACGCCCCATTGGCGAATGTGACGTCCTGGAAAACGATGAGGTCCGGATCGAGGCTTTCAGTATATTTATCCACCTCATCGGGACTGAAAAGCGTGTCAGCCGGGCATACGGTGTCCGGATCCAGACTTGTGAGAAGTTCCACTGATTTTTCGAATTCTGCTCTTGCGCTTTCGAGATGGAACGTCGGAGCTCCAACGGGTATATATACAGCTTGAAATTTCTTCATTTTCTTTCCTCTTTGTAATACAGTCTTTTGTTTTCTCCCTTTACGCCGGGCCAGGCTCCCTGGGAGATCAGGGGCTTTCTGTCAGGATGGGCTATCACCCATTTTGCCCTTTTGAGCAGCAGCTTTGCTTCACAGTCTCCTTTTGCCGCGCTTTCGTCTCTGGCTGCTTTTTCGTATTCATCAAGCTCGCTGTTTACACCTTGCTGAAGGATGACAACGGCTTTGAAACCTTCGTCGCAAACTCTTAAGGGCGAGAGGTGGAGAGTGTTTCCGTACATTTCCATAACTGTCCCTCGGGGCACGAAGAATACTTCTGCCTGAGAGATACTGTAGCTCGGGATACCTTCGTCGTATCTCATATCGTAGCTGTGCCCGAGAACAAGCATGAAGTCGGTCACAGCTATATTGATCTCGGATGACTTGTGGTATTCGAATCCGTTATACGTGTCGTTCCTTCCGTTGCAATAACCCGCCTGAACGGCCATTCCGCCGTAGAAGGCGGATGAGATGACTGAAACTGACGGATCCTTTTCCATCTCGGGATCGGAAGCTACGTATACGTTTCCTTCGCCCGGGATGGGAGTATGATCTTCCATATATCTTACGAGACCGGATACGTCATAGCCTTCGATCACCCTTCCGTATGATGAGAAGCGTCCGTCGTTTACGGAATATATGGGAACGTCGTTGAGTCCGTTCAGAAGTTTAAGCATTTCCATTATCTCTGACCACCTTTATGCTGGCGGAAAAGTCTTCTTTTCCGAGACCCATCTCCATAGCCTTATCGTATACTCTTGCCGCATTCTCTTCGCCCGGCATGCTGAAGCCTGTCTTCTTTGCCATTTCAAGGCAGATGTGAACGTCTTTATGCTCGTTTTCTATGGAGAAAGCGGTGGTATAGTCCTCGCGGGAAATGGAATCCTTTTTTGAGTCAAGATACCAGTTACCGGCTCCTCCGTAAGATATGGCTTTGGCAAAAGTGAGTATATCTATACCGTATTTCGAAGCAAGAGTCGAAGTCTCGTTGACCCCGTTCTGTATCTGGGAAACGAGGGCGTTGTGGCAGATCTTCATCACAAGACCCTTTCCGTTGTCTCCCATGCGTATGATGTTTTCTCCCATATACGAAAGGATCGGAAGAGCCTTTTCGAAATCTTCTTCGCTTCCTCCGACGTAGATACCCAGTTTCCCTTCGATGGCAGCCGGTTTGCTTTTGACAACGGGGGCATCTATGAAATGTCCGCCTCTTGCTTTTACCATGTCTGCTATCTCGACGGATACGGCAGGGTCGATAGTCGACATATCTATGGCCAGCTTTCTTTCGTTTATTTCAGAAAGCACCTGCTCGTATACAGCTCTAGAATGCTCGCTCTTGGGCACCATGGTGATGAAAACGTCGGCATTTCTCATTACTTCGGCTGCGCTTTCGCAGGGTATGCCTCCGATAGAAGCCAGTTTATCGACTTTTTCCTTTACCACGTCGAAGACGTATACTTTGTCATCGTGCTTTTTTATTATGTTCTCGCACATGGACTCGCCCATGATGCCAAGGCCTACAAATCCTATCGTCATCATCCTACTCCTTTGCGGTATTATCCCATGCGTCGCGGAAGGTCCCGAGGCCCTGAACGGTGTAGGGATGTTTGATGGAGTCTTTGTATACGTCGAGTCCGCAGGTGACTATATCGCATCCCGCCACCGCGCAGTCAACGATCTGCTTGGGCGTTCTGATAGCGGCTGCGATTATCTCCGTCTTGCGGAGATATCCGTAATTTCTGTATATATCCACTATGTCCTGGATATATTTCTTGCAGTCTTCTCCGTTGGATTCCTTCCAGCCTATGAAGGGCGATACGAAGAGGCATCCCGCCTTTGCCGGAAGTATGGCCTGAGCAGGGGAGAATACAAGGGTCAGGTTCGTTCTGATGCCTTCCTTTTCCAGTATTCTCGCAGCTTTGAGTCCTCCGTATACGGAGGGGATCTTGATCACGAAGCATGGGGATATCTTGCTTATTTCCCTTGCCATGGGGAGTATCTTGTCGCAGTCTTCGAGCCACGGATCGATCTCAACGGATACGGGGAAGTCTTTCCAGCTTTTGAATCCCTGATCTTCCGTCCATTTGGCGATATCCTCGATGGCCTTTTTGAAAGGCTTTCCCGAGTTCATTATATGTTTCGGATTGGTGGTCACCCCGTCTATACCCAGGTATTCGTAGGCTTCCTTTATTTCATCCATCTTTGCGCTGTCTAAAAAGTATTTCATCTATATTCTCCTTTATCTAAGACTTGCGGCATTCTTTTCATTCCAGAGTTTGCCGTACTCTATGCCCGTAACGGCTTCGCATACCTTGATCTCCTCTTCGGTGATCTGTGAGTCGTCTTCGCCTCTTCTTCTTGCGGTCTCTTTTCTGACGATGTCGAATTCCTTCTTAGTTACCGGGAACTTGACCGTAAAGAGAAGCGTTAAGGCAAGAAGAACTATCTGCGCGAACACGTAGACGTAAGCTATGCCTTTCTGGGTCGATGCAGCCTGGCGAAGTCCCTGTACCGCCAGAGTCTCGTCGTATCCCACCATGGTGAGCAGCACTCCGATGAGAGCTGAGGAAAGACCTGCCGATATCTTTCTTGCGAAAGTCGCCATGCCGGAGCAGGTGCCGGGACGGTTTACAGTGGTGATGAGTTCGTCCACGTCCGCAAGGTCAGCCAGTATGGCGTATATGGTTGTGGAAGTACCTGCCATGGCCAGGCCTATGACGAAGGAAAGGGCGAGTATCACGTAGAAGGGCGCTCCTTCATAAGAGAAGAAGAGCATTGCCAGGGTAGCCAGCATCCTTACGGGGGTACCGACTATGATGGGGAATTTCTTCGAAGTCTTTGCCATTATGGGTCCGAAGACGACCATGCCTATGAGCTGGGCTACGAGGAGCACGCCCATGAGTATGGTGAAGTTTCCTCCGCCGTAGGCGTTGAGCACGTCGTCCACGTAATATACCGCAAGACCGGTTATGAAGTCAGCCGCGCACTGTCCGAAGATGAATATTGCTATGAAGAGCCTGAAAGAGCGGCTCCTGAAAACGGTGAAGGACTGAGTGAAGGTCTCTCCCATGGATACCTTTTTCGCAGGTTTGTGGTTCTCCCAGGTACCGAAGAAGGTGATCAGTATGGTCACAAGGAATATTACCGAGAAGATGAGAGCGACGGTGAGGTACTGGCCTGGCTTTGTGTTATCCTTTATCATCAGTGTCGGGATAAGTCCTGCTATGATGGCTCCCAGTGCCGAGAATATCATTCTTGCAGATGAATATTTAGCTCTTACGGTGTAGTCGTCGACCATATCCGGAAGAAGTCCGTTGTAGGGTACCATGACGATGGTGAAGCCCGTCGAGAAGAGCATGTACATCAGCATGTAGAATATGAACTGGGCTGTAGTGTTTCCGCCTGCCCTGAAGGGTATCCACATGACGATGAAGGTGAGCGCGGATATGAAGGATCCCACCAGTATCCAGAACCTCTTGGCTCCGAATTTAGATACGGTGCGGTCCGCTATATTGCCCATGATGGGGTCTGTGACCGCATCCCATACTTTTCCCACCAGGGGGATTATTCCTGCGAGCGCAGGGGGCATGCCCAGGGCTTTGGTGAGGAATACGGTGTAGAAGGTGCTTATGACTACGAAGGCTCCTCCTCCGTAGATATCGCAGGCACCGTAGCTCATCCTTGAGGAGGCTTTGTTTTCTCTTGCTGCTTGTTCTTTCATGATTATCTCCTGTTTTAAATATCACTGTTCCTTACTGAATCTATTATCCTGTCTTTGTTTACGCTCCGGGCTCTTACGAAAACGGGCGGGCAGCCCACCGGTGCGCTGATTTTGTGGTTCCCTCCGGAATAGACCGTGCCGGTGAAGAGATGTATCCATTCGTCATCCGGGAGGAAGACGCTCCTTTCGGTCTGTCCTTTTTCGATCACCGGCGCTACCAGCAGATCTTTTCCAAGCATGTATTCATCTTTTGTATCATAGCATTCCTTTTCGTCATAGCGATAGAAAAGGGGCCTTACCGCAGGGTGTCCCTCCCTGTTGTATTCTTCTGCCAGATCCTTAAGATACCATCCGAGGGACGCATATATGCGAGACATCTTTGCAGATTGCTTCAGAAGAGCTTCGCTGGAATCGAACTGAACGTTCCTGGACGGCTGATTACCTTCATGGAAACGCATCAGCGGAGAGAAGGCGCTGAGTTCCATCCATCGGAGAAGGAGCTCTTCGTCTCTGGTCATCTTCATAATGGTCGTATACCCTCCTGCGTCGAAATGTGAAAGTCCGAATCCGCTCATGGAAAGGGAGAGCATAGCGGTGATGACCGCAGGCAGACCGTCGTCTTTCGACCAGTCCACGTGCTGATCTCCTGTCCACATCATGGGAGAATAGGCTGCCGTCTTCGTGTATCCGGCTCTTGTGAAGAAGAATACTTCTCCTGCCTTTCCTCTTTCTTCTATGGCTTCTTTGTTGAGTTTTGCCCAAAGCTCGGGCCATATGTTGTGAAGGGTATATGCGTCTTCTCCGGAAGCCGTGACGCTGTCCACGGGAAGATATTCTCCGAAATCTGCCATCCATCCGCCCATGCCAAGATCTATCATATTTTCCTGTATTATGCTCTTGTACCAGTCGTAGGCGTCCCTGTTGGTCAGATCTATCATGGCTGCCGGGAAGGTCGTTATGGTGACCAGGTAGTCCTTTCCCTCCTTATCCTTTACGCACCAGCCTCTTTCGGAAGCGTATTTGTAAAGGGGGCCTTCCAGAGCCATGAAGGGGTTGATGTAACCGAGGAAGCGTATACCGTCTTCCTTCCACTTGGCTATTTCATCTTTAAGACCGGGATAGAGGTTTTCATCTGCCTGCCAGTTCCACATGACCTGGTATCCGAAGCCCGTGACTCTGCATCCGCACCAGTCCTGGGACCAGATGCCTGCGACTTTGGCTCCAGCATCTCTGGCGGCCTTTATCTTTTCGTTGACCTTGCTGCAGCCGCCCTGTACGGCGAAGATGGCTCCTCCGTATATCCAGTCCGGAAGAGCCCAGCCTCTTCCCGTGAGAGCCGTAAGGTCTTCTTCCAGTTTTTCGAAGCTTTCGCACTCTTTAAGGTATATGACCGGAGCTTCCTGGGTGTACAGTATGGTGCTTCCGGGATTCTTGAAATCGAAGACCGCAAAGGTGGAGATGTTCAGATGTACGAAGTACTTTTTGCTGGAAACGTAGGTCGGAGCCACGCAGTAGGATTCGTAATCTCTGAAGGGGAGAGAAAAATTAGGCCTCTTGCCTATGAGAGTCTCCCTGATGATCTTGTCTCCGATCCTTCTGGTGTTCTGGTGCTCCGCGACGAATATCCTGACCCTTTCGCCTTTGAGGTCGAATTTCGAGTAGGTCTCTCCGCAGCCGTAAATGGATTCTCCTTCCGCCGCCGGAACAGAGACCCAGAAGCGGTTGACTCCTCTCCCGCTGGTATCGGCTCCGTTTTCATCGCAGTAGCTGATCCTGATCAGGCCTTTTTCATCGGTCACGGAAAGATAATGCTTTTCTCCGGATCTTTGATCCTTGAATTCAAGGATGTATCCGTTTTCGGTCTTCCTTTCGCCAATCCTGGAAAGAACGGAGCGGCGGGAAGTTTTCTGCTTGTAAGAAAAACTGCCGCGGCTCATGGTGAAACGGTTCTCTCCCTGACCGACTGACAGTTTTATCTGATCCTTTATAGATATATCCATAGTTCCTCCATGGGTATGAAAAAATGTTCGTATGTATTATATCATAAAAGCCTGCGCTTTGTTGCAAGCTGTTCGATACTTGCGGCAAGATATGGTATACTATGCAAAACGGAGAGATCATGATGAAAGACCAGTATGTAAGGACAGAGATGCTTCTCGGAAAAGAAGCCATGGAAAAGATAAGATCATCCCGAGTAGCCGTATTCGGCGTAGGGGGAGTGGGCGGCTACGTAGTCGAGGCGCTGGCGAGAAGCGGAGTAGGGACTCTGGACCTCATAGACAGCGACAGGGTGGATATCACCAACCTGAACCGCCAGATCATAGCCACCAGGAGCACCGTAGGGAAATACAAGGTCGACGCCGCAAAAGAGAGGATAGAGGATATAAATCCCGCCTGCACGGTGAATGCATATAGGGTGTTCTTCCTTCCTGAGACCAAAGATCAGTTCGACTTTTCCGCTTACGACTACGTGGTGGATGCGGTGGATACGGTCGCGGCAAAACTGGAGATCGTGAAGTGCGCCAAAGAAGCTGGAGTTCCCGTCATTTCGGCTATGGGCGCCGGCAACAAGATGGAAGCGTCCATGCTCGAGGTTTCGGATATATCGAAGACTTCTGTATGCCCTCTGGCAAGGGTCATGCGGAAGAAACTGAAAGAAGTCGGGATAGATCATCTTAAAGTTGTTTATTCTAAAGAGATCCCTTTAAGTCCCAAGCACGGGGAAGATCCCGAACTGAAAGGAGGCCGCCCTGCTCCGGGGAGCAACGCCTTCGTTCCGGCGGCTATGGGCCTCATAATAGCGGGCGAAGTGATAAAAGATCTGACAGAAAAAGAATAAAAAAGTACCGGCATCAGCCGGTACTTTTTGTTTTGATTTTATCGCGTACCCTATACTTCGGTGAACGTATATCTGATAAAGTAGCCGTGTCCGTCACCGGTGTGGATGACTGTCTCTCCCTTGTCGTTGACGTCGATCTCCTGGATGGGGAATCTGCCGTTTTCTTTTACATAGGTTTCGGGATCCTCAGCTTCGACTTCGATGAATTCTCTCTTCGACAGATTGTCTTCTCCGCCGCAGGGATTCACTTCTTCAAGAAAAACTTCATAATTCTTCATATCCTTTACCTCCATATCCTGGGTCAAGTTCTCTTTAAACTATGGTGAGTTAAATACTTGTCGATTACATTGTAGCACTGTATTAGATGATAGTAAATACATATTTTGTTTGTAGAATCCTACAAAACCCTTTGTGTAATACCACAAGGCTTTGATCGACAGCTGATAAAAGACGGGCACAGATCGGTGAACTGTGATATGATTAATTGTTAATATTCAATACGATGTATAAGTTCACAGGGAGCTGCATGATATGAACCAGATCAAATGTCCCAATTGCGGAGAGGTCTTCACCATAGACGAAAGCGATTACGAATCCATAGTGAAGCAGATAAAAGATCACGAATATATGGAGGATCTCGAAAGGGTAGAGAGACAGCATAAGAAGGAGCTCGACCAGGCCGTCATGATCGCAAAAGCCGACGCGGAAAAAGCTTTTACGGAAAAAATGAACGTAAAGGACCTTGAGATAGCAAAGCTGAATTCCGCCATAGAAAAGCAGGATTCAGAGACCCGACTGGCTGTGAGCGAGGCTGTAAAGGACGCCGAACTTGCCAGGGAGGAACTGAAGAGAGACTTAAGCGAGCTCATTGGGAAAAAGGATATAGAGATAGCAAAGCTGAACGCGGCTATAGAAAAACAAAACGCGCAAAGCCAGCTCGCCATAAACGAGGCTGTCAAGGAAAAGGAAGCGGAGATCAGCGAGCTCGAGGCAAAGAGCAGGGCCATGGAGGAAAGCTTCAGGACCCAGCTTGCCGGGAAAGACGAGACCATAGCCTTCTACAAGGATCTCAAGGCGAAGCAGTCGACAAAAATGATAGGCGAGTCTCTGGAGCAGCACTGCTCCTATGAGTTCAACAGGCTGAGAGCTACCGCCTTCAAAAACGCATATTTCGAGAAGGACAACGACGCGAGCTCAGGCTCCAAGGGGGATTTCATCTTCCGTGACTATGGCGACGACGGCACCGAGTTCATCTCCATCATGTTCGAGATGAAAAACGAGAGCGATACCACGGCGACGAAGCACAAGAACGAACATTTCTTCAAGGAACTGGATAAGGACAGGAACGAGAAGAAATGCGAATACGCCATCCTGGTCTCCATGCTCGAGGCTGACAACGACCTCTATAACGAGGGCATAGTCGACGTGTCGTATAAGTATCCTAAGATGTACGTCATAAGGCCTCAGTTCTTTATCCCTATCATAACTCTTTTAAGAGACGCGGCTCTCAATTCGCTCCAGTACAGGAAGGAACTGCAGACCGTACAGAACCAGAACCTGGACTATGCGAAGTTCGAGGAGAACATGAAGCAGTTCAAGGATGCTTTCGGCAGGAATTATGAGCTGGCGTCCAGAAAGTTCAAAGACGCCATAGACGATATAGACAGGACCATAAAGGCTCTTGAAAAGACCAAGGCTGACCTTCTCTCTTCGGAAAACAATCTGAGGCTGGCAAACGACAAGGCTCAGGATCTGAGCATCAAGAAGCTGACCAAGGGAGCGCCCAGCGTGGCGGAGAAGTTCAGGCAGGAAGCGGAGGAGAAGTAAATGTTCTACGAAGAGAAAACAGAACCGAGGCTTTCCGACTATACGGGAAAGGGAAATCTTTCATATGAAGCGCTTCTCGATATACTCGAAACGGTAAGTACCAGGCATTCCTTGAGCATAGGAGACAGGCTGACGAACGGAGGCGTGGCGTGGATGATACTCGACTGGAGAGTCGAGATCTTGAGAAGGCCTAAGCTCCTTGAAAGCTTTACCGTCAAAACCTGGTCAAAAGGAAAACTGAACTCATATACTTCCGGAAGAGAATTCTCCGTGTGTTCGGCAAAAGGGGAGCATCTCGTAAGAGTGGCTTCCAAATATGCTCTTGTGGACGTCAAGGAAAAGAAGATGGTCAAGGTGGGCGACGAACTGGAGGGTATGTACAAGCCTGAAAAAGAGACTCAGTTCGCAGAAGAAGCGCCCAAGCTTTCCGTACCGGAGACCTTCGATCTCGAAGCGCCGCTTGTTTTGAGAAAATCGGACCTCGATTACAACGGCCACGTACACAACACCAAGTACCTGGTCTATGCTCTCGAAGCTCTTCCCGCAGACGATTACAGGGCAGACGATTTCACATCCATCCGCATAGTGTACCGTTCGTCCCTAAGGTACGGAGACGATGCGGTCATCAAAAGAAAGTCCATAGAAGGCGGATATTCCTTCTGCATCTTTGCGGGAGAGACGCTCTGCACCATCATAGAGCTTAAAAAGTAATGTACATTTGTGAAGTAATCATGATTATTAGCACTCTCGATTGACGAGTGCTAATTTTTGTTGTATAGTAAAAACGTAATAAAGATATTTACTCCTGAAAGGAGGTAAAAATATATGAACGCAAACAAATTCACACAAAAATCCATAGATGCCATCAGCCGGGCCCAGAGCACGGCGGTGGAATATCAGAATCAGGCCGTGGCGCCCGAGCATCTGCTCCTGGCTCTTCTGAGGCAGGAAAGCGGCCTTGTATCCAATCTTCTTGCAAAGATGGGCGTCGACGCTTTTTCCGTAGCTGAAAGGGTGGAGGACGAGATAGAGAAGATGCCGAAAGTCACCGGAAGCGGCAGACCTGCGGACCAGGTCTACGTGACTTCGGAACTCGAAAGAGTCCTCAACGAAGCGGAAAAGATCGCAGAGAATTACAGCGACGACTACGTTTCCGTAGAGCATCTCTTCCATGCCATCATCAAGCATCCAACCAAGGCCATAAAGGAGATATTCAGAGCCTTCAGGATCAACGAGGAATCCTTCCTGGGAGCTCTTGCCGGTGTAAAGAGCAGCAGGGTCACCAGCGACAACCCGGAAGAGACCTACGAAGCGCTGCAGAAATACGGACAGGATCTTGTTGACAGGGCCAGAAAGAATAAGATGGACCCGGTCATAGGAAGAGACGACGAGATAAGGAACGTCATACGTATCCTGTCCAGGAAGACCAAGAACAACCCCGTTCTCATAGGGGAACCGGGCGTAGGAAAAACGGCCATAGTCGAAGGCCTTGCGCAGAGGATACTCAACGGAGACGTACCGGAAGGCCTTAAGAACAAGACCATATTCTCCCTCGATATGGGCGCCCTCATAGCGGGAGCAAAATTCAGAGGGGAATTCGAGGAAAGGCTCAAAGCCGTGCTCAATGAGATAAAGAAGTCCGACGGAAAGATCATTCTGTTCATAGACGAACTCCATACCGTGGTCGGAGCGGGAAAGACAGAAGGGAGCATGGATGCGGGCAACCTCCTGAAGCCTATGCTTGCAAGAGGCGAACTCCACTGCATAGGAGCGACTACTCTGGATGAATACAGAAAATACATAGAGACTGATGCCGCTCTTGAGAGAAGGTTCCAGCCCGTTCTGGTCGACGAACCGGGTATCGAAGAGACCATCTCCATACTGAGAGGCCTCAAGGACCGATACGAGGTATATCACGGAGTCAAGATCCACGATAACGCCCTGGTTGCGGCGGCGACACTCTCCGACAGATACATAAGCGACAGATTCCTCCCCGACAAGGCCATAGACCTTGTAGACGAAGCCTGCGCGGCACTCAGGACCGATATAGATTCCATGCCTGAAGAAATGGATCTTCTGAGCAGAAGGATCATGCAGATGGAGATCGAGGAAGTGGCTCTTAAAAAGGAAAAGGACAGCCTTTCCAAAGAGAGACTGGAAAAACTCCAGGCTGAACTTGCTGAACTGAGAGACAGCTTCAACGAGCAGAAATCCCGCTGGGACAAGGAGAAACAATCCCTTGTGGAGATACAGAACGTAAAGTCCGAAATAGAAGCCGTAAACGCAAAAATAGAGGAAGCGCAGAGAAATTTCGATTACGAGAAGGCTTCCAAGCTTCGCTACGGAGACCTTCCTGAACTTCAGGAGAAGCTCGAGGAACTGTCGAAAAAGACCTCCGGAAGCAGGCTCGTAAAAGATACCGTAGATGAAGAAGCTATCTCGCAGGTAGTATCCAGGTGGACGGGAATACCCGTGTCGAAACTCATGGAGGGCGAAAAGGAAAAAGTCCTTCACCTTTCAGATATACTTCACGAGAGGGTGGTCGGTCAGGACGAAGCCGTGCAGAAGGTGTCTGACGCTATACTGAGGAGCAGGGCCGGCATAGCCGACCCTGGAAGACCCATAGGATCATTTATGTTCCTCGGTCCTACGGGAGTCGGAAAGACCGAACTTGCCAAAGCGCTGGCTCAGAGCCTCTTTGACGATGAAAAGAATATAGTCAGGATAGATATGTCCGAATATATGGAAAAGTTCTCCGTATCGAGGCTCATTGGAGCTCCTCCGGGATACGTAGGATACGACGAGGGCGGACAGCTTACGGAAGCCGTAAGAAGGAAGCCCTACTCCGTAGTGCTTTTCGATGAGATAGAAAAAGCCCATCCCGACGTATTCGATATACTCCTCCAGATACTGGACGACGGCAGGGTCACGGATTCCCAGGGACGTACGGTAGATTTCAAGAATACTATCATAATAATGACGTCTAACCTCGGATCCAGCTACCTGCTGGACGGTATCAGTCCTGACGGAGAGATATCGGAAGAAGCAAGGAACAACGTGGATGCACTTCTTAAGTCGTCGTTCAAACCGGAATTCCTGAATAGGCTCGACGAGATAATATACTTCAAGCCTCTGACAAGGGACGATATGAAGCTCATTACAGATCTTCAGTTCAGGAGCCTCAAGGGAAGGGTCAAGGACCGCGGCATAGAGCTTGAAATAACGGACAAGGCGAAAGAGTACATAATCGACAGCAGCTACGATCCTCTCTACGGAGCAAGACCCATAAAGAGATTCATACAGAACAATCTGGAGACTCTCATAGCCAGATATATACTGTCCCATGAACTGGACCTTGGAGACAGGATAAAGGTAGATGCAGACGGCAGCGGATTGACTGTCAGCTAGAAAGAAAGTATTTTAAGCAAAAAGAAAGAAGGAAGATCTCGTATCTTCCTTCTTTTGTATTGCCTTGATAAAAGTTATTGCCTACTTCTTTGTAGTTTTCTTCTTAGAAGAATTCTTTGCCGTTTTCTTCGGCGCCTCTTCCTTTACTTCTTCCGCAGCTTCTTTGATCTCTTCTGCTGCTTCGGATACTGCTTCTGCCAGGTCTTCGGCCTTTACCTCAGCGGCATTCGCTGCCTCTTCTTTGATCTCTTCTATGGTCTCAGCAGCTTCTTTAAGGAGATCTTCGTTCTTATCCTTTGCGGAGGTAAGGACCTCCCTTGCCTTTGCTTCAGCTTCTTCGATCGCGTCCCATGCAGAACCTGCCGCAGCCTTGGCTTCTTCCTTTACTTCTTCGGCGACCTCTTTGACCTCCTCAGCAGTATCTGATGCGGCTTCCATGACCTCTTCTTTTGCTTCTTCTAAAGCGGCGCCGGCTGTCTCTGCTGCTTCGGATACGGTCTCGGAAACATTCTCTGCAGCTTTTTCAGCCTCTTCCTTTATTTCTTCCGCTGCTGTCTCTGCTTCTTCAGTTTTTACTTCGGGAGCGGGTTTTTCCTTTTTCTTGAACCAGGAGAATGTTTTCTTTTCTTTTGCAGGGGCAGCTTCCGCAGGCTCTTTGACTTCTTCAGATGCCTTTTCAGCCTCTTCCTGTATTTCCTCTGCAGCAGTTTCAACGGTTTCGGAAACATCCTCTGCAGTCTTTTCAGCTTTTTCCTTTATTTCTTCCGTTGCTTCCTTGATATCTTCAGCGGTTCCGGCTGCAGCTTCTTTTACCTCTTCGGCTGTTTCGCTCACGTCTTTGATTTCGCTATCTGAAACAGGCTTTGCAGGAGCGGCTGCCTTGGTTTTCTTGCTCTTCTTTTTCTTGGATGCTGCTTCGCCGAACTCTGGTATCTCGTTCCAGTAGTAGACCTGATAGTTCCTCATATCCGCATTGTGTATGACTTGTATGGTCCTGTTCTTGTCGTAGAGGGTGAGGGTGCGCGGTCCTATCTCCATAACGACGCCGCGGAATCCGTTCGCCGTCACTATGTCGCCTTTCTGGTATTTGGCCTCAAAAAGGAGAAGTATACCTGTGAACAGGTCTTCGAATACGTTCTGCATCGCAAGTCCGAAAATGATTGCGGTGATGCCGACGGCTGCAGCTGCTGTGAAAGTATCGAGCCCTGCGATCTTCAGCACCAGATACAGCGTGATGACTGCTGCGGCAAAGCCGATGAAGTATTCGGCAATGGCGAAAGCCGCATAGGCTTTTCCGCCTTTTTTTGAAAGGATCTTGGTTATGATCGCGACCAACGCGAGAAGCAGCCAAGATGCGCCAATCGTTATGAGGTAGATTTCTAAATTGCTCATTTTAAGTTCCTTTCGTCTGTCTAGAATGTATCTTCTACCAGGAATTCCATAGACTTTCTGAATCCTGATATATATTGCGTTACGTAGATCTGCAGGTTATGGGTCCCGTCCTCGCTCATTCCTTCGGGTATGGGTATCCTTACTACCAGAAGCCTGCTGTTGACTTTTTCCGAGTAGGGCTTTTCAATTACGGGCTGTCCGTCAACGGTGACCCGTACGCTTATGGAGTCGATCTTATGCACTCTTTCCGCCTGTTCTATATAGCAGTCGGAGATCCTTGCCGCTTCGAGAGGAGTATGGACTATCTCCGTTATATATCCTTCCTTTACCAGGGCAGAACCGTGTTTCTTGTTCGCTTTCTGAAGCCAGCAAAGATATGCCTCCATGGGCTGCTGGGTGAAAGTCTTGGACTTGATCCCTTCGCTCCCGGAATCGTATCTCAGATTTACTCTTATCTCCTGTTTGTAATCGCCTTTTTCCTCGAAGCCGCTGTATTCCTCGAAGTGTACTATATAGTCGTCGTAGAAGTTCAGGTCGGGGAAGGTGTAGTTTCCGGTGCGGATAGCTTCTTCAGAAAGGTCTTCAGAATACAGAAGCCTTTCCTGGGTCGTTTCCCAGACGGACAGTTTTGCGTTTAGTATCTTGTCTGTGTTGGTGAAGTTGACTGCGCCGGAAATATGGTTCGACGTAAGTATGGGGAATATCTCGCATTTCGGAGGATCGTTCCTGAGGTTTTCCGCTTTGGGCGGACTGAATCTCGATACGGCCACGATAAAAAATACAAAGACGGATAACAGCGCCATTGTATAGATTTTTTTCACTCTTCGTCTGCGTTTAGCCGGATCTTTTTGATTCAGCTGAAGCGACAGCCATGCATCAGCTTCAGAGTCGTCTTTTACTGGGACCAAAGCCCGTTCTTCCAAAGTGTTTACCCCCGATGATTGTTACAGAACAGTTTATCATAATTCTTATATATATGGAATAGATACAAGAGCTATTTAGGGCAATATAAACCAAGACCGCAGCGTTTGCTACGGTTTTTGATCTGCTGCGAAGACCGATATCGTTTATTCGTTCTTTCCGTTCAGTTTTCTGATTAGATCCAGCAGGATATCCCGGTACTTAGGTTCGGAGTCCCTGTAGGCTTCCATCATCATAAGCTCTTCTGCGTTCAGGTCGCTTTTAGTCACCGCTTCGTATTTCCTTTCGATGTCTGTGTTCCCTACGAGGAAATCGATGGACGTGCCGAAGTATGCAGCCAGTTTCTTGAGCGTGTCGATATCGGGCTCCGTGGACTGGTTCTCATACTTATTGATGGCCTGCTGCGTCATACCCACAGCTCTTGCGAGTTCCGACTGGGACAGTCCTTTCTTTTCTCTTAAATATTTAAGATTTAATAACATGAAAAAACCTCCTTTCAATTAATGTTAATAATTGGAAGGAGGAATATAAAACACTAGTATGTTGTGAACTTAACAACTGCTGGTTGTCAGCAGTTTTTCAGGTAGTCTATTTCTTTCTGGGTCAGTTTTCGGTAAGTGCCTTCGTGGGTGCGCCCAAGCCTTACTTCTCCTATGGCCGTTCGTGTAAGGGCGACAACTCTGGCTCCTACTGCTTTGCACATTTTACGTATCTGCCTGTTCTTTCCCTCGCAAATCCGTATCTCGAGAAGGCTGGCGTGTTTCGCGATCCTGAGAAGTTTGACTTCGGCAGGTTTCGTGATATATCCCCCTATATCGACTCCGCTGCGCAGTTTCTGTATCTTCTCCTCTGATATGGCGATATCGATCTCTACCTCGTAGCTTTTCCATACCGCATTCCTCGGGTGTGATATGTGGTTCGCGAGATTTCCGTCGTTGGTGAGTATGAGAAGACCCGTGGTGTCCGCATCGAGCCTTCCCACGGGAAAGACTCTCTGGGTAACGTCCGTAAGAAGGGAAAGGACCGTTTCCCGTCCTTTTTCGTCCGACGTTGTCGTTATATATCCCAAAGGTTTGTTGAGGGCATAATAAACGAGCTTCTCTCCCTGAGAAGTTATATCTCTTCCGTTGACGGATACCCGGTCGCCCTCCCGGACTTCCGTCCCGAGAGCTGTGCAGACCGTTCCGTTTATCTTTACTTTTCCTGCGGCTATGAGTTCGTCTGCCTTGCGGCGGCTGGCGACTCCTGCCTGCGCTATGTATTTGTTCAGTCTCATAGGGCAAGAGTATCACATTTTATGCGTCTTTTCTATGTCAAGTTGATTTTGATTCCTATTTCTGTAAACAAAAATTTTTACGGATTTTTGATTTGGAAGATGCTCAAAAAACAGAAAAAAAGTCCGCAAAGCTTGAAATTGAGACCGGTGTCAATAAATGTCTGCGAAATTGTGAAAAACTGTGGAAAACTTCCATCTTGACGAAAGAAAGAAGGCGTGAGAATCTTGAAATTGCAAGCATTGAAGGGTACAAAAGTTTTCCACAGGAAAATGTGGAAAAAGAGGAAGAACGCGGAGGCTTTCCGGGGCTCAAAGCCCCTGAAAGCCTTAAAATTACAAGTCCCTTTCGGTGTGTGGAAAAGCGTTCACGAACAAAAAAGAAACGCCAGGACGCGAGGCAAAAAATAAAAAAGTTTTTCGCCTCCGGGAAAAAATCTTTTGAGGGATACAGGATGTTGGATTATGCATCCTCTGCATCATATACAGAAAAAATCCTTCAAAGGATTATTGTCAATTGAGATTAATCCGCCGCCGTGGTATACTTGAATGAAATGTTTACTAAGCTTGATTTTATACTCGAAAAATACGAAGAGCTCTCCATGCTGGTGGCTGATCCGGAGGTCATTGCGGACCAGAACCGCTGGAGAAAGCTGATGAAGGATATGGGCGATATGGAGCCCATTGTTTTAAAGTACAAAGAATACAAAAAAGCGAAGGAAGAACTTGAAGACACCAAGCTCCTCCTCGACGATTCGTCTCTTGACGATGAGATGAGAGAGATGGCAAAAGAAGAACTCGGCCAGCTCAACGAAGATATAGAAAGATTCACCGAAGAGCTTAAGATACTTCTTCTTCCCAAGGATCCCAACGACGACAAGAACGTAATACTGGAGATAAGGGCCGGGACCGGCGGCGAAGAAGCCGCTCTGTTCGGTTCAGACCTTCTCCGAATGTATACCAGGTATGCCGAGAGAAGGGGATGGAAGACCTCCATCACCGATATAAACGACACGGGCATAGGCGGCGTCAAGGAAGCCGTCGTCAGGATAGTCGGAAAGGGAGCATATTCAAGGCTCAAATTCGAATCCGGAGTACACAGGGTGCAGAGAGTCCCAGAGACGGAAAGCGCGGGGAGGATACATACTTCCGCAGCTACGGTAGCGGTCATGCCGGAAGTAGAGGACGTGGAACTGGATCTCAAGTGGGAAGACATCAGGGTAGATACCTTCAGGGCTTCGGGGCACGGCGGCCAGTACATAAACATGACCGATTCAGCGGTTCGTCTTACGCATATACCAACCGGCGTGGTGGTACAGTGCCAGGATGAAAAATCCCAGCTCAAAAACAAGGAAAAGGCTTTCATAGAGCTGAAATCCCGTATATATGCAGCTATGCTTCAGCAGCAACACGATGAACAGGCGGCGGAAAGAAAGAGCCTGGTAGGCTCCGGAGACAGGTCTGAAAGGATTAGGACCTACAACTTCCCCCAGGGGAGGGTCACGGATCACCGCATAGGATACACCATGTACAAACTCGACAGTTTCCTTGACGGTGATATGGACGAGATAATAGACGCCCTCATAACCGAAGAGCAGGCTGAGAAGATGAAGAACGTTCAGGGCTAAAAATTCATTAAGATATATCAAAGGAGAATCATTATGAGCAAAGTATACGTATTCGATCATCCGCTTATTCAGCACAAAACGGCGCTTCTTCGCAGCAAGAACACTACGACTAAAGATTTCAGGCAGCTGGTCACAGAGATAGCCACTCTTATGACCTACGAAGCTACGAGAGAACTTCCCCTGAAGGACGTACAGGTCGAAACGCCTCTTGAAAAGTGCACTCTGAAGATGCTCGACGGAGAGGACATAGCGATCGTTCCCATCCTTAGAGCCGGACTTGGATTCGTTGACGGAATGCTCTTCCTGGTGCCTAACGCAAAGGTAGGTTTCATCGGAATGTACAGAGATCCGGAGACGCATAATCCCGTAGAGTATTACTGCAAGCTGCCCGACGATATCGAAAAGCGCTGGGCTTTCGTGGTAGACCCCATGCTCGCAACGGGCGGAAGCGCAGTTGACGCTATCAACGCCGTAAAGGCGAGAGGCGGAAAGAAGATCACTTTCATGTGCATCATCGCAGCTCCCGAAGGAATAGAAGTCCTTCAGAAAGCTCATCCCGACGTTGATATTTACATCGCTGCAAAAGACCGTCAGCTCAACGATCACGCATACATACTTCCCGGACTGGGAGATGCCGGAGACCGTATCTACGGAACGAAATAAGCTCAAAAATGTTATTGCCGGAGCCCTCGAGGGCTCCGGTTTTTGTATACACAAAGAACTGTGATGACGCGGCCTGATTTATGATATAATCAATTATTATGAAAAAGAAAAAATACAAGATCAATTTAAAGCGTTTCATCCCGTTCATTCTGGCTGTTGTCCTGATAGTAACGGTGGTGGTCTTGATATCAGGAAGAGACAAGACCCCTAATCCGAGACGCTGCAAACACAATTTCGAAAACGGCGTCTGCACCATATGCGGGGGCTTTGCAAAAGACTACTGCAAGCATAAGTATGAAGCCGGCGTGTGCAGTATATGCGGCATGAAATGCAGCCACGAATATGTTAACGGCGTATGCAAGATATGCGGTATGGAGGAAGACCCGAAGCTGAAGTGGCCCAACACGACTACCGGCAGAGACGAGTATCCTCTCACGTCGCCGACGGACGATATGCTGGTCCTCGTCAACAAGCAGTATCACCTGAGCGAAGGCTACGCGCCCTCCGATCTGGTCACGGTCAAGAGATACGTGGAGGGCGTCGGAGATCCCTCTCAGGGCACGAACGCCATGAGAAGAGTGGCGGCCGAGGCTCTGAATACCATGCTCGATGCGGCCCTTGCCCAGGGCTTCGATATGAAGGTGCGTACGGGGTACAGATCCTACAGCTATCAGAAGGGACTTTTCGATTCCTATGCCAGGAATTACGGGGAAAGCGAAGCCAACAAGTATTCTGCAAGGGCGGGACAGTCAGAGCATCAGACGGGACTTGCCTGCGACCTGGGAGCCGCAAGTCAGGGCTATGAACTGAGAGACGATTTCGGAGACAGCCCGGAAGGACGCTGGATAAAGGAGAATTGCGCGGAATACGGCTTTATTCTCAGATATATCGACGGCACACTGAACAGAGTCGGAGAACATACGGGATATATTTACGAAGCGTGGCACGTCAGATACGTTGGCGTTGAAGCCGCGAAGATAATCACCGAGAACGGATGGACCTTTGAGGAGTATCTCGAAGCCGTCGCATCGGTACAGAACTGATTTCAGAAGCTGCGGTTTTTGCCGCGGCTTTGAACTATGAGGAACAAAAATGAAAGTAGTACTTTCCCATCTTACAAAGAGATTTCCCAACAGGAACAAAAAGATAAAGACCGAAGTGACTGCTGTCTCGGATTTCGATATAGAGATCCCGGACGGAAAACTCATAGGCCTTCTGGGACCGTCGGGCTGCGGGAAATCCACCATACTGAATCTGATCTCCGGCCTGGAACAGCCCAGCGAGGGCAGAGTGTATTTCGGCGACGAGGACGTTACTGAACTTCCCCCTGAAAAGAGGGGAATAGGTCTCGTGTTCCAGAACTACGCTCTTTATCCCCATCTTACTGTGCTCCAGAACATAATGTTCCCTCTTGAGAATCTTAAAGGAGAAGAAAAGATGAGCAAGGAGGCGATCAGAGCGAAGGCTGTGGAGACTGCGAAACTCGTACAGATAGAGGACTATCTGGACAGGAAGCCTTCGGAACTTTCAGGCGGACAGCAGCAGAGGGTCGCCATCGCAAGAGCCCTGGTCAAAAGACCCAATGTACTGCTTCTCGACGAGCCTTTATCGAACCTCGACGCAAGACTCAGGCTCCAGACCAGGGAAGAAATAAAGAGGATACAGAAGGAGACCGGCGTCACCACCATATTCGTTACTCACGATCAGGACGAGGCCATGAGCATCTCCGACTATATCATAGTCATGAAGGCGGGCATACTGCAGCAGGTGGGAAGGCCTCAGGACGTATACGACGATCCGTGCAATCTTTTCGTGGCTAAATTCCTCGGCGTACCGCCGGTGAACGTATTCGACGGGATGGTCAGAAACGGCAGGCTCTTCATCGGGGAAAACGACGTTCTCGGCGTTTCAGGTCTTAAGGACTGCGACGTGTACGTTGGAGTACGTCCGGAAGGATACCTAGTGGAAGAGGACGGGCTTTTGAAATGCGGCCTGCGTTCAGTGGAGGTCCAGGGTAGGGATACCAGCATCATCGCGACGAATGCTGCGGCCGAAGGAGGCAGTTTCAGAGCCATAGTCATAGCTGAGTATGCTCCGGATCCCAAGGCCGATAAAGTAAATCTGAACATCAAGCCGAACAAAGTATATCTTTTCGACAGGGATACCGAAGAGCGCATATCCTGCTCTGTTTCCAGGTAGGAGGGCTTTCCTATGCTCAGCAAAAACAACAAAAAAGCGTGGCTTTATCTTCTGCCGGCTCTCATACTCCTTTTGCTGTTCATGGTCTATCCTCTCATAGACGTGTTCATCTACAGTTTCGAAGAAGGATACAACAGCGCATCGGGCGTATTTTTCGGTTACGGCGGATACAACTATTCCTACGTCCTTCACGACCCGTATTTCCTGCAGGCTGTAAGGAACACTTTTATCATAGTCATTATCACGGTGCCTCTTTCCACTGCTTTTGCCCTTCTCATATCTCTGGGACTTTCCAGCATAAAGAAACTCAAAGAGCTGTACCAGACCGTGTTTTTCCTTCCCTACGTGACCAACACCCTGGCCGTAGGTCTGGTCTTCATGATACTTTTCAGAAAAACGGCGTATACCGACGGCCTTGTGAACCTCCTCATAACTTTCTTCGGAGGAGAGACCGTGGATTTCATACAGGGTCCCTACTGGGCTAAGATGTTCGTTATGTGCTTTTACACCATCTGGGTGGTGCTTCCTTTCAAAATACTGATCCTCACATCTGCTCTGGCTTCAGTGCCTCAGGAGTATTACAACGCAGCCAAGATCGACGGCACATCCAAATGGAGGACCTTTACGAAGATAACGCTTCCGTATATTTCGCCAATGATACTCTATCTGGTCATAACCGGATTCATAGGAGCGTTCAAGGCCTATTCAGACGAGGTGGCTCTTTTCGGAACTGACCTCAACGGAGCGGGCATGAACACCATAGTGGGCTACGTCTACGACATGCTTTACGGTAACTCCGGCGGTTTCCCAAGTTACGCTTCGGCAGCGGCCATAATATTGTTCGCCATAGTGCTGACCATCACCGTCATCAACCTGATGGTGAGCGGTAAAAACACGGCGAATATAGGATGAGGGAGGGCAAAGACATGAAAGAAAACAAAGTGCTCAAAACCCTTACATACGTGATGCTGTCCCTCTGGGGTTTGATGGTCATATTCCCCTTCTACTGGATGCTTCTGACCTCAGTAAAGGATTACGGGGCGTACAACGCGGAAAGGATACCGAAATTCTTTACTGCAAGCCCGACTATAGAAAATTATATCCACGCATTTACGGAAGTGCCTCTTGCCAGGTATTTCGCCAATACCGTGCTTTTTACTCTCATCACGACCTTCGTCATGGTAGCCGTTACGGTGCTGGCAGCCTTTGCTTTTTCAAGGCTGAATTTCAGGGGGAAAAATCTTCTTTTCACGGGATTCCTTGCCCTTATGATGATACCCAATGAACTGGTCATCATAACCAATTTCCAGACTGTGACCAGCTGGGGACTGAGGAATACCTTCGCGGGACTTATACTTCCGTCCATCACTTCGGTCTTCTATATCTATCTTCTCAAAGAGAATTTCGAGCAGATACCGGATACGCTCTATTCTGCAGCTAAGGTGGACGGGTGCAGCGATCTTCATTATCTCACCCGCGTTATGATACCGATCTGCAAGCCGACCATAGTGACCGTAGTCATACTCAAAGTGATCGAATGCTGGAACTCCTACGTTTGGCCCAGGCTCATTACGGACAACAGCCTTTACTTCCTCGTGTCCAACGGCATACAGGAGATACGCGAGAACGGATTCGGAAGGGAGAATATACCTGCTATGATGGCGGCGGTGGTCGTCATATCCCTGCCCCTCATAGTACTGTTCCTCATATTCCATAAAAAGATAATGGAAGGCGTTTCGAGAGGAGGCACGAAGGGATGAGAATGTTCAGAAAAACTGCCGCGGCCTTTCTTTCGCTGCTACTGATAATGCCTTTCTTCTGCGCCTTTCACGGACAGAAGGGTCTGGAACCCTTCGTGATGCCCGAAAGTTTCGATGAAAGCAGGGATTACGATATCACATTCTGGGCAAAGAACGATACCAACAAGACCCAGGTGGAGATCTATGAAAAAGCCATATCGGATTTTGAATCGCTTTATCCGAACATCCACGTGACCATGAGAAGGTTCACGGATTACGCGAAGATATACAACGACGTCATAACCAACATCCCGACACTTACCACTCCCAACGTATGCATCAGCTATCCCGACCATATCGCAACGTATATGACAGGCACCAATATAGTGGTGCAGCTGGACGGACCGGCGTCGGACCCCAGGTACGGATTCGGCGGAAGCAGCTTGAAATACGACGGTCCGGAGCAGGATGAGATCGTGGATAAATTCCTCGGGGAATGCAGGATAAACGGAGACCTTTACGCTCTTCCGTATATGCGTTCCACGGAGGCCTTGTATATAAACAGGACCTACGTCGAGAAGATGGGGTTCACGGTGCCCGATATGCCCACCTGGGACTGGGTGTGGGAGGTTTCCGAAGCTGCTCTTGCCCAAAACGAAGACGGGACCTACAAGGTGAATGGACAGAAGGTGATGATACCTTTCATATACAAGTCCACGGACAATATGATGATCACCATGCTGAAACAGAAAAACGCCGATTACTCCACGGACGAAGGGGATATACTCCTCTTCAACGACGATACCAGGGCGCTGCTCAAAGAGATCAACGTCCATGCGGCAAACGGAGCTTTTTCGACTTTTAAGATCAGTTCATATCCCGGGAATTTTCTCAACGCAGGTCAGTGCATCTTCGGCATAGATTCCACCGCCGGCGCAACCTGGATGGGCTCTGCAGCCGGTCACCAGGACATAGACGCCAGTCTCATCGTTCCCTTTGAGACCGTGGTCAGACCTATCCCTCAGTACGATACTGAAGACCCGGAGATGATATCCCAGGGCCCCTCTGTATGCATATTCAACAAGAAAGATCCCCAGGAAGTTCTGGCCTCCTGGCTTTTCGCGCAGTTCCTGCTCACCGACGGGGTGCAGATAGCGTATTCCCAGACCGAAGGATATATCCCCGTAACAACAAAGGCCCAGAACAATCCCGTATACCTCGATTACCTTTCGAGGGCAGGAGAAGACAACGACCTTTATTACTCCGTCAAGATAGACGCGGCGAAGTTGCTGATAGATAATACGGAACACACCTTCGTTACTCCCGTATTCAACGGGTCTGCGTCGGTCAGAGATGCGGCAGGGGCTCTCATTGAAGAGGTGGCCTATGCTCCCAAACGAAAGATCACTGTGGACGACACATACATAGACGGACTTTACAGGGATATAGAGGCAAGATACAGACTGGGTCAGATGGACGCAGGAAGTGTTGAAAAGAAGGATCTCGGACCTCTTCCTAAGACCGCTGTGACCCTTCTCATCTCCCTTGCAGCGATATGGTTCTGTATTGCATTGTTAGCTATCGGAAGATATAATAGGAATGTTCGGAGTGCTCGAAAGAGCCAGTAGAAAAAGGAGAATAGAAATGAAAAAGTTTTTAGCAATCATACTTGCGCTTGTTATGGTCCTTTCCTTCGCAGCATGCGGAAAGAAGGATCCGAAGCCCGCAGAGGTAGATCCCAACGCAAAGGATCAGGGAGTCCTCACACATTCTGAATTCATCGCAGCCGCCGACGGTACGGACGTTACTATCGAAGGATTCATCACGGCTTTCATCCATCAGGATTCCTGGGGGAACAGCTGCAACCTAATGCTTCAGGACGGAGACGGAGCATATTTCGTATATAAACTCGAATATGAAGATTCTGTAGCAGGAAAACTTGAAGTCGGTCAGAAAGTAAAGGTCTCCGGAATCAGAACAGCATGGGCAGGAGAGAATGAGATCAAGGAAAAGACTGGTACAGTCGAGATCCTTGATGGCACGTACACATTCGATTACAAGGATGTGACCGAATTCTTCGGCAAGGACGAAATCACAGATTACCAGAACATGAAGGTAAAGATATCCGGCGCAAAGGTAGTCAGCCCGGCCCTTTACAAATGGGACGGCTCCGGTGAAAAGGGAGACGACCTCTACATCACTTTTGAAATCAACGGAAGCGAATATCAGTTCCTCGTTGAGACAGATCTGTTCGGTGCAGACAGTGATGTTTACAAGGCAGTTGAAGCTCTTACAGTAGGACAGACAGTCGATCTTGAGGGTTTCCTCTATTGGTACAACACTCCACAGATGTGGATCGTGAACGTGACCGTAAAGTAGTCAAAAATGTATTTGCGGGAGGGCTTCCGTTTACTCAGGAAGCCTTCTTTTTATTTGCAGAATGTGATATAATGCGTTGGTTACGGTTTAGTAATTAATTAATATTTTTCAATACATTAAGGAGGGCAACAATTATGGGCCACAAGTATGTTTACCTTTTCACAGAAGGTAACGCAAACATGAGAGAGCTTCTCGGCGGTAAGGGAGCCAACCTTGCGGAAATGTCCGTTATCGGACTTCCTGTTCCTCAGGGATTCACTGTTACCACGGAAGCCTGCACGAAGTACTACGAAGACGGCAAGAAGATCAACGATGCAATCAAAGCTGAAATCGACGAGTACGTAGTAAAGATGGAAGCCATCAACGGCAAGAAATTCGGAGACAAGGAGAATCCTCTCCTGGTATCCGTTCGTTCCGGAGCCAGAGCTTCCATGCCGGGTATGATGGACACCATACTCAACCTCGGTCTTAACGAGGAAGTAGTAAAGACCATAGCTGAGAAGTCCGGAAATCCCCGCTGGGCATGGGACTGCTACAGGAGATTCATCCAGATGTTCTCTGACGTCGTAATGGAAGTAGAGAAGAGGACCTTTGAAGACCTCATCGACAAGATGAAGGAAGAAAAGGGTGTCACCTACGACACAGAACTCAATGCAGCTGACCTTGAGAGACTTGCAGGTCAGTTCAAGGAAGCATACAAGGCAGCTATAGGATCCGACTTCCCCGCAGACCCCAAGGAACAGCTCTATGCAGCTATCGAAGCAGTATTCCGTTCCTGGGATAACCCCAGAGCAAACGTATATAGAAGAGACAACGATATTCCGTATTCCTGGGGTACGGCAGTCAACGTAATGCCTATGGTATTCGGAAACATGGGCGAGACCTCCGGTACGGGCGTAGCCTTCACCAGAGATCCGGCTACAGGCGAAAAGAAACTCATGGGTGAGTTCCTTCTCAACGCGCAGGGCGAAGACGTAGTTGCGGGTATCCGTACACCGATGCCTATCGCAAAACTCCACGAGCTCATGCCGGAAGTATACGATCAGTTCGTAGGCGTATGCTCAACTCTTGAAAACCACTACCGAGATATGCAGGATACGGAGTTCACCGTAGAGAACCGCAAGCTCTATATGCTCCAGACAAGAAACGGAAAGAGAACGGCTCAGGCAGCTCTCAAGATCGCATGCGATCTGGTAGACGAGGGCATGATCAACGAGAAGGAAGCGGTTCTCATGGTAGAACCGAGAAACCTCGATTCACTCCTTCACTCGACCTTCGACGCTGCGGCTCTTAAGGCAGCAACACCTATAGGCAAGGGACTCGGCGCATCTCCGGGAGCAGCCTGCGGAAAGATCGTTCTCTCTGCAGAAGACGCAAAAGCTGCAGTAGACGCAGATCCTAAGGCAAAGGTCATACTCGTAAGAAGAGAGACATCTCCTGAAGATATCGAAGGAATGAAGGCTGCTCAGGGTATCCTGACAGTATTCGGCGGAATGACATCACACGCTGCGGTAGTCGCAAGAGGTATGGGTACCTGCTGCGTATCCGGCTGCGGAGATATCACCATGCACGAAGATCAGAGATGCTTCGAACTTGGCGGAAACACCTACAGAGAAGGAGACTATATCTCCCTCGACGGATCCACAGGTAACATCTATGCCGGACAGATCCCCACAGTGGACGCATCCATTGCAGGTGAGTTCGGTAGAGTTATGGCATGGGCCGACAAGTACAGAAGACTTCAGGTCAGAACCAATGCGGATACACCTCATGACGCAGCCAAGGCTTTAGAGCTCGGCGCACAGGGAATAGGCCTCACGAGAACAGAGCACATGTTCTTCGAAGGCGACCGTATCGCAGCATTCAGAGAAATGATCTGCTCCGATACAGTGGAAGACAGAGTCAAGGCACTTGCGAAGATCGAACCCATGCAGCAGGGAGACTTCGAAGGAATCTACGAAGCGATGCAGGGCAACCCCGTTACCATCAGACTTCTGGATCCGCCTCTCCACGAGTTCGTTCCCACTACAGAAGAAGATATCAAGCTCCTTGCTGACGCTCAGGGCAAGACCGTAGCTCAGATCAAGGACATCATCGCATCCCTCCATGAGTTCAACCCCATGATGGGCCACAGAGGATGCAGACTCGACGTCACATATCCTGAGATCGCACAGATGCAGACAAGAGCTATCATCAAGGCAGCCCTTGCAGTCAACGCAAGACATGACGACTGGCAGATAGTTCCTGAGATCATGATCCCGCTGGTAGGCGAAGTCAAAGAGCTCAAGTACGTCAAGGACGTTGTCGTAAAGACTGCAGACGAAGTCATCGCAGCATCCGGCAAGGAACTCAAGTACAAGGTCGGAACCATGATCGAGATCCCGAGAGCTGCTCTTACAGCCGACGAGATCGCAAAGGAAGCGGAGTTCTTCTCCTTCGGTACAAACGACCTTACGCAGATGACCTTCGGATTCTCAAGAGACGATGCAGGAAAGTTCCTCGGAGCATACTATGACAAGAAGATCTATGAGAACGATCCGTTCGCAAAGGT
>JAFRIQ010000015.1 GCA_017432725.1 Bacillota bacterium | reverse complement strand
GAGCGTTGCCGTTCCTGTGGTCTCATTTGCTGCGATCGTTACAGTCTTGGTCTCGGTTCCGTATGTGACTGTGTACTCATACTTCGTATGTGCGCTTCCGTCATACGGCCACTCTCCGTCTGCAGATTCTACACTCAGCTCTGTCGTGCTCTTGGTGATTTCCAATGTCCCGCTGACAACTGTTACAAGATAGTTGCCTACAGCTGTCTCTACTCCGGATGTGACTTCCACATCATCGACATATTCGATCACGTTCGGCTGCGTACCGACTTCTGTGATCGTGGAGTCCTCCGTCATGTCTACGGTGAAGACATGGGTATCACCCTCTTCGAGCGGAGTTACAGTGAACTCAGGCTGCGTGAGAGGATCACCGTCGTAAGGTTTGCTTGCATCTTTTGCTGTGATCGTTACCTTCTTGGGTTCGATAACAAGCTTTACGTCTTTTGCGACCACGAAGGTTACGTCATAGTTCGCATCTGTATTTCTAAAGTTTTCTGCAGCAAGACCTTCAGAATAGGTTCCGATATTGGTCCCATTTATTCTGACCGTCTTGTCCATATTAAGCTTGACCTGGAATGCATCCTTAATACGATACATTTTATCCTCTGCAGGATGCGGTCCATCTGCAGGATCATAGCTTATGGTGTATCCTTCTACATACTGCTGCTGCCCGTTGTAAACCTTTGTCGCCTGATTACCGGTTATAGTAACTGTGATTTCTCTCTTGGTGATCTTCAGTTCACCATCGACGGTCTTTACAAGATAGTTGCCTATCTCATAGTAGCCTTCTGCATTGGGTGTCAGGCTAGAAAGAGCCTGTCCGTCGACCATTCCGATCACGTTCGGCTGTGTTCCGTAGTTTGTGATCGTTGAGGCCGCTGTCATCGCTACCGTGAAGATATGAGTGTCGCCTGTTTCCAATGCACTAGCAGTGAACAAAGGCTGTGAAAGTGGCGTACCATCATAGGGTTTGCTCGCATCTTTTGCCGTAAGAGTGACTTTCTTCGGATCGATCTTGAGCCATCCGTCTGTTACGGCAAATGTAACATCATAGTTCTTATTGGTATTGACGAACACGAGATCTCCAAGACCCATCGGATATGTACCGACGTTCTTTCCGGAAGCCGCACGGCTTACCATATCTGTACTGACCGCAGTTTCTCCTACCTTCAGGTCGTCTACTGTGAGATCGACTCCAGTAGGAATATTCACTTCATATCCGGTCACGGATTGATCTGTTCCGTTGTACGTCCTGGTATCGGTATTTCCTACTATTTCAACAGTTATTTCTACCGGCAGGATCTCGACATAACCATCTGTTACATCGAAAGTCACTGTACCGAAGTTCGTGTTGGTGTTGATGAACTGAGACGCTGTAAGACCCATGTCAGTCTTTCCGTCTGTGTCTGTTCCCTCAACAACATTCGTTCTCGTTGCCTTGGCTTCTCCATTAAATGTGAAGTCATTTACGGTATACAAAGTGGTCGCTGATTCACCGATCTTGATGCTTGTTACTTCATATCCTGTAACTGTATGAGGATCACTGTCATAAGTAAACGTTCCGTAGTTTCCGTCGATCTTCACGACAACATCAACAGGAGTGATCTTCTGATACCCGTCTGTGATATTGAAGGTTACTTCTGAGAAATTCGTGTTGGTGTTGGTGAACTGAGACGCTGTAAGACCCATGTCGGTCTGCCCGTCTGTATCATTACCCTCAACAACGTTCGTTCTCGTCGCTTTTGCTTCTCCACTGAATGTGAAGTCAGCTTCAGTATAGAGAGTCGTTGCTGCTCCGTTTACCGTGATGCTCGTTACTTCATATCCTGTAACTGTATGAGATGCTCCATCATAAGGATCAGTACTGTTGTTACCAACTATCGTAACCACTGCCTTAATAGGAGTGATTTCCTGATATCCATCTTCTTCGATCTCAAACGTTACATTGAAGTTTGTGTTCAGGTTGCTGAACTGGTCCGGAGCAAGACCCATGTAGGTCGTGCCGACGTCTTTCCTTGAAGCAATTTTATTTCCTGTAAACGAAACATTTGCATCATCGCTTGCATCATACAGGGTGCTTGATGAAGTAGCAGCATAACCCTCGGCTTTATGAACAGTTCCATCGTACGGATCACTCTCATCAACACCATTTATCGTTACTGTTACATTGAGCGGTGTGATCTCCTGATATCCGTCAGCTGCGATAGTGAATGTGACGTTAAAGTTGTTATTGTTGTTGGTGAACTGGGACGCCGTCAGATCCATGTCGGTCTTTCCGTCTGTGTCTGATCCCTCAACAATGTTTGTTCTCGTTGCCTTGGCTTCACCGCTGAATGAAAAGTCATCCTCGGTATAGAGAGTCGTAGTTTCATCACCAATTTTAATACTGGTAACATCATAGCCGGTTACTGTATGTGCTGTTCCGTCATATGGGACTGAACTGTTGTGACCTACGATTGTTACTGTTACGTCAATCGCAGTTATCTCCTGATATCCGTCAGCTGCGATGGTGAATGTGACATTAAAGTTGCTATTGTTGTTGGTGAACTGAGACTGTGCAAGACCCATTTCGGTCCTTCCGTCTTCGTCACCGTTTTCAACGACGTTTGTTCTGGTTGCTGAAGCTGTGCCTGTGAACGTAAAGTCGCTTGCGGTATAAAGAGTAGTATCTTCCTCACCGATCTTTATGCTGGTGACATCATAGCCGGTTACCGTGTGCGATTGTCCGTCGTACGCATTAGTGTCGTTGTGACCTACTATCGTTACCGTTACTGTTGCCGGTGTGATTGTCAGATCGACATTTGCGCTCTTTGACTCGCTGCCTTCTGCAAGAACATAGGCCGGGTTGTTGCAGTTTATTGCAACCGTGACTGTGGCTTTGTACTCGCCGACATCAGTGGCCTTGACTTGTTTGTTTTCGGCATCGATCGTAGCTCCTTCATCACTGTCTTCAGTGAATGTGAAAGTGATGGAAGGCGTTACGTTTTCGGGAAGCTGTGTAACGACTTCGCCGCCTATCTTGTAAGTGATCGTGTATGGTCCGGAACTCTTTTCCGTTCCATCATATGTATATGATTGTGTATCGCCGGTGATCTCAACTTCGATTATCTGACGCCAAACCGCATAGAGCGTATTGTCATCCGGGTCTTCGTTATCTACGCCGACTGTAAAGGTGCTGTCATATTTAACTACACCGGAAGTTGCCGCTGTCTGGTCATCATTCCATCCGACGAGTATATATCCTTCACGTGTCCAGCTGGGAGCCTCAGTCGAAAGGTCGATAGCTGCATTGACATGCAGTTTATCTATCGTCTGTGTTCTGCTGTTTGCGCCTTCGTTGGCATGGAACGTAATGCTTGTTACGCTCGGTGTCTCTTCCGACTTATCAGCTTCCTCATAGACAGCCGTAAGGGTTATCACTCGGTTGGCATTGGCCTGCTCAGCGTCTATCACAAACGTCTCGCCGACTTTATATACGTTTCCGTCAGCATCTTTCCAGCCAATAAATACATACTTGTTGCTCGTACCGGTCGCCCTGATGTTCTTCGGTACTGCTGTAAGCGTTGTTACCGATGCATCTGAAAAATCAGTTTCGTCGCCGATGGTATCACCAAGGACATCGATCCCACCCTCAATGCTCATGTGGATGTCGTAACGAAGAGTAAATGTACCCGTGCGACGCCATTTGGCCCTGATTGTGGTGTCATGAGAAATATGCGTACCGAAATCGAAAGGCGAGCTGCTCATATGTCCATCTATTACTTCGTACCATCCAATGAGAGAATACTCGCTCTCAAGCACAGGCGCATACAGGACATCATCGACATAACTCTGACCTTCGGTAAGCGTCTGATCCGCCGGAATATAGTACTGTTTACGGGCGTTAACATCTACCATATAACGGTAAGTGCCTGTGGCGCTCGGCGCATAATTACGCGTGATGTTGTAACGGCTGATCGTTTCGTCTGCCGTTACATTGAAATAAGTAGCATTGTTGGATGCAATGATCTCGCCG
Source organism: Bacillota bacterium (assembly GCA_017432725.1). GTDB lineage: Bacteria > Bacillota > Clostridia > Peptostreptococcales > Anaerovoracaceae > RUG13409. The sequence continues at coordinate 23,798 of JAFRIQ010000015.1, read as the reverse complement.
CCGTTGGGGTCAACGTTAACGCGGTACTTGCCCTTAGACCACCTGGCATAAAGAACTAAATCGCCCGCATCCATTTTCTTGCCTGTAAAATCATAAGGATGCGCTGAATCCGGAAGATCGTCCATCGTGGCAAGCTCCTGGCTTTCATACCAGCCCTGGAATTCATAAACTATTCCGTTGACCGTCTTGGTTGTCGGAGTGCCGTCGGTTTCCTTTGCTTCATCAGCAGATACATAACTTGCCGGTTTCTTGTTAGAAATATCAGCCTCATAATAAATGCCTGTTGCATCCGCAACTGCCGGTCCGCCGTTTTCCTCAAATCTAATACTGTACTGATTACGGAGATAATAGAAGTTCAAGGTATATGTGTTGTTACCATTAGATTGACCGCTATTTCCAAATGATCCGCCTATTCGAACGCTGCGCTGGTAACTCGTGTTATATGTTGCACTCCCCGCACCAAATCGATTGTTGATGCGAGTTGCATCATCTTGGCTATCTGCATTAAGCGTAAAACCTTTAATAGGCGTGTAATCTTCTTCACCAGTTGTGATTCCAGTTGAATTGTTCTTGAACGAAGATTCAACATAAACATCAAAACTATTAGAGCCATTGACCTTCTGTACATTACGAACAGCCCTTAATGTATAACGACCCTGAGTGTCATACCTATAATAGTTTGCACCATTCAACGGCATGGTTGTAATACCAGATTCAAACTTAGTGTAACTATTACCGTAGGCCGAAACGTACCATGTGGTTGGATAGTTCGTAGTACCGGGCTTTACTCCTGGCCACTGATCATGAACATCGGCTCCATACTTAGCTGTTATTTTTAGTTCTGTATATTCTGAATTACCTCTATAATTATAAAACTTTACCTCGTATATTGCTCTCTTGTAGTACACATTGACAACTGTTGTTCCATCGCCTGCAATCTCTTGCTGCTCGATTGTCTGCGCAACGAAACCTGACACAGCCGAAGCAGTCACATTTGTCATCTCTCCTGCCGTAGCGTTATTAACAGTCGTAGAACCCTGGTATGTGTATTCATCGTTATCAGCGTTCTCATACCATGTTAATACACGATACGACACGGGCTTTCCTTGCCACTTGGCATAAAGCGTAACGTCGTTGCTTGCAAGGGCTGTGAGCAATGCCGCTTCGTTTATAACAGAACCGTCTGCATTGGCAACTTTATCCCCATAAGTGATCTTGCCGTCTCCGTCCATGGTTCCGTCGAACCAACCCAGGAACGTGAAACCTTCACGAGTCGTGAGAGGCAGGTTCCCTAAAGATGTGGTCCCGTTTTCTACGAATATGCCTTCTACGTATACGCCGGATGCTCCAAGATCACCAGAAACGAAACGGAGCCAACGCCCTTCGAGGAATATCGGGTAGAGCTTAACAATACCGTCCGATGCCTGACCAGCCGTAACGGTTATGCTTGTTCCATCGCTGATACGGTACTCGGTAGTGCCAAGTTTCCATCCGACAAATTTCTGAGTGGATGTGATAGGAGCGGCTTCGACATCGCCGATGTTTACAACCGCACTTCCGTCATCGGCTACTTCAACGATCTTCTTCGCAAGGATTCCCTCAGTAGGAGTTGAATTCTCTACGTTATCGTAAAAATAAATGAAATAGGCATCCGTAAACTTTGCGCCTACATAAATATCCTTATCTTCGGAAACAGTAATCGGGCTGTCAAAAAGTACCTGCTCACTTGTCGTTGCTGTATGTGCATCGTTGAGAACGTACCAACCGGCAAACAATTTTTTGCTCGGAACGTCTGGATCGGTTATCTTTTCAAGCGCTCCGCCGTGCTTAACGATCTGAATGTCCGTGGTCTCTCCCGCTTTGTTAAGGAACAAATAGGGGACATAAGCGTTTCCCTCTTCGTTCGGGACCATAAAGTGGTACATATGACGATATGTTACCGTTTCGTCTCCTTCTTTAATAACGTATATGGAAAAACTGTACGCCATAAAGGTTACAGTGTTACCTACAGGTTTGATTCCCGTATAAAGCAATTCTCCTTCATGGTAAATGTCTACCTTGTCTACTCCGACAAAGTTGTCATTTGTGAGCGTTACCTCCACAGGCTCCGCAGGCTGCCACTTGTTTCCATCTGCATCGAGTATGGATATGTCATAAGTGGCAAGGGTTCTCTGCTCTTCTGCACTGGAAGACCTCGGCGCGTTCTGTGTGCTCGCTCCCTTCATCGGCGATGCGGCGCCCTTCTTGATTCCGTTGCCGTTGAGTGTTGCTGCGCTTGCCTTCTCTATTGCTCTGACGCTTGCCCCTTCGGGAAGTTTTCCGGAAATGGAAACAACCCCGCCGCCTATTTTGGCATTTTTGAGCTCTGCGGGTTTTATTTCTTCTTTCTTCTCATCTTCCTTTTCCTCGGCAGGCTTTACTTCATCTTTGGGCTCTGCTTCAGTCTTGGTTTCGTCTTTCTTTTCTTCAGCAGGCTTTACTTCGTCTTTAGCCTCTGCCTCGGTCTTAGGCTCATCTTCCTTAACCTCGGGAAGCTTGTCGTCTGAGACAAGACCTTCTAACGATTCGGGTTTCGCCTGTCCGTCGATCTCTGTTTTAAAACCGTCAAGGACGAGCTCTCCTAATCCGTCTTTTTCCGTATTGGCAACTTCCGGATCCTTTTCAGGATCTTCTGCCGTCTCCTCGGAAGTCTCGGGCTCTTTGCCTTCTGTAACTTCATCCGAAGTTTCTGCATCTTCTCCTGTTTCCTCTCCGGTCTCTTCGGCAGGTTCTTCGCCTTCCTCTTTCTCCTCATTGACCGGGTCGTCTGCAGGTTCAGCAGCTTCGACTTCGTCCGCACTAGGCTCAGCCTCCTTCAAAGGATCTGCCTCAGTAAGCAGTTCGTCAGCTATTTCATTGACCTGCTCCTGAGTCATCCCGTCGCCTTCCGCAAATATCTCTGCGATAAAGTTAGGGGAAACCGCGCCTGTCTGGAACAGCAGTAATGCTGCCAGGACCAGTGCTAAAACTTTCTTCAGCGAGTTTTTCATACTCTATCTCCTTTAATTCTATTCATGCCCGAAACCCCTTTGTCGGGCAAAAACTGAAATTGTATAAACAAACGTACAAAAAGGCTTTTGTTGCATCATCACAAAACACCGATTTTGGCCCGGGCTTTAAATCGATTAGACAACAAAATCCAGATTTCTGTGTATTTTTGGACAGTTTTCCCAAGAAAACAGCCCCTTTTCCACATTAATCCAACGATAATTATAGCGACTTAACCTGATTTTTTAAAGCCTTTTTCATCATTAACGAAAATGTTTTTTTATTTTACATATATACTTCCATTTCGGCCTAATTATTATCAAAATTCTTGCTTTTGTACCAATATCTTATGTTTTTTACCATCACAGAATGTGTCACAAACAATAAAAAAGCGGCGGCTTAGCTCCTAAACCGTCACTTAAAGCGTCTCTTCGGCGAAAAATTTGCTCTTTTCCCTTTATTTGTATTCAGCCTTCTCAACTGTGAAGCAGAATACCAGGAAATGTTCAAGTCCCATCTCCTCGAAACGGGCTCTCATATTGTTGCCCTCGAGCATCTTTTCCTTGACTGCAGGGTCTAAGCACTCTTCCGCAAGACCCGTCATCCTGATCCAGCCGAAGCCTTCGGGATTCCTTGCCACGATCTGTACGTGGGGATTGGCTCTGAGCTGCTTGTGCACCTCGTTGTTATCCGTGGTGTTGAAATAGATCTTTCCGTCTATCTCCTGAAGAGATCCGAAGGGCCTTGCCGCCGGATAATCTCCGTTGATGGTTACAAGAAAGTAGATACCGCAGTTTTTGATCGCATCGAATTCTTTGCTCATTTCATTTCTCCTTCCGTATATACATATGACCTAAAGTCAATTGTTCCAGGGATTGTTCGGGTCCGGATCCGTAGGATCCCATCCCTTTCTCCAGTCGCTGGTGTCTATCCTTATGGGGTCGGGCTTGCCCAGAGGTCCGGGAGAGGTCCAGTCGTCATATATGACTATGGGGAAGCCTTCGGGGCAGTTGTCGTAGAGCCACTTCTCGTCTCTCAAGCAAAGACGTATGCATCCAAGGGATGCGACGCCTCCAAGCTTGTTGTATTCGTCGTATTCAAGATCGTCTATAGACTGGCTGTAGTAGCAGACCGAATGGAACATGATGCCCCACTGATCGTAGGGATTCGGCGCCAGGGTCGTATCTATGGATATGGCGTACCTTCCCCAGCTGCCGTCCACCATGTAGCACCAGTCGGCTCTCCATGCCGAATGGAATCTCTGTCCGGAGACCTCAATAGAAGTAGGCGTGTTGTATCCCTCCCTTGCCGTGCTGCAGGGGAACGCGCAAACCGGCGCAGTGTAGTTTCCGTTTCCGTCCTGTGCGTATACGGTCACGCAGTTGTAAGCTCTGTTCACCGCCACAAGATAGGGCTGGCCCCATTCACCCGTGGCATCCCAGGAGACCGAGGGATCTGACCCGGGAGTATACCATGCAGACTGATATACGGTTACCGTTCTGTTTACGACCGCCTCGTTTCCGTATTCGTCCTTGGCCGTATAGACAACGGTATATGAACCTTCCGCATTGGTGTTCACATTGCTTCCGTCTACTACAAGGCTCGGATTCGGATCCTTGTCATCGGAAACACTGACGCCCGCCATGGGATCGAAGCCGCTTCCCAGGTATACCCACACGTCGCCTGCTCCGGAGATGACCGGGGGCTGGGTGTCGTAGGGCTCCACCTTTATGCTTGCAGTAAGTTCGGAACTGTTCTTGTCTTCGTCTGCTGCCTTTACTATTACCTCGTACATGCCGGGGGTCTTAAGATCGTTGCCCTGAGGGTCTATGCTCAGAGTGACCTTCCCTGCGTCTTTAGCCTCGACTATCTTGGCGGGATCTATCTCTTCCCTGTCGTTGAATACTCTTTCCTCTTCGGGCTTGAGAGTAAGTTCGGGAGCTTTCGTATCCTTAACGGTCAGCGAAACTTCCACGTCTTTACCCCTGAAGCTGTAGGTGTATTTGTACAGGCCTTTCTCCAGCGCCCCTTCGGGACCCTTTACGGATACCTCGGAAAGCTCTCCTCCTCTGACTCCCTCCACTATGGACATGGGGTCGAAGGTCTCGCCGGCTTCCGAAACGGGACGGCTGTCGCTGAACTTAACCGCAGGCCTCAGGAAATACCAGGCCGCGGCCCCTCCAACGGCAAGGACCGCCACCAAAAGAAGTATGAGCCAGAGTTTCTTTTTCTTCGGCTTGGCAGGAGCTTTCGTTTCAGGTTCCGCCGGAAGCCCGTCCTTTATGGTGACTTCGCCTTCCTCGAGCCTGTCTTCCGCAGTGATCTCCTCTTTTGTATCGGAGACCGCTTCTTCCGTATTCAATTCTTCAAATTCTTTTCTTTCGTCTTCCATCTTCAGAACCTCATTCTCCCAAGGGCTTCGGGAAGCCCGGAAATGCTGTCTATGGTCTCGGCAGGTTTTTCCGCCTTTCCGAAACCGTAGGATGCGTATATGAAGGGAACGCCGGCGTAGGCTGCGGAGCTCTCGTCCTGGAGAGTGTCTCCAATGTATACAGCCCTGTCTATGCCGTTCCTCTCTATGAGCAGTTTTATGTTCTCTCCCTTGGAAAGGAGAGTGCGGCCGAAGGTCTCTTCGTCTTCGAACAGATCCTCGAAGCCGTAGAAGCTTATGAAGTTCGCAGCGTACTTTTCCTGTCCGTTGCTCACTATATATAAATGGTAATCGTTTTTAAGTTTGTCCAGAGTTTCCTTAAGGCCCGGATAAAGCTTTCCGCCTTTTCTTAAAAGCTCCTCGTCTTCCGCATCTATGCAGCCGTTAAAGATCTCTTCCTGCCTCTCCACAGGGACCCCGGGCATGGTAGCCTGTCCTATCTCGTACATGGTCTTTCCCATGAGACCGCGTATCTCTTCGAGGCTCAGGTACCTTCCTCTAGTCTCATCATATTTCTGCATGGCGCGGTTCCACACCTCGTGAAGAAGAGGAGTAGTATCCCAAAGCGTTCCGTCCATGTCGAATATAAGGGCCTTTTTCATAACAATTGATTATATCAATAATTCCTGGAAAAGGAAAACAAAAAGAGCGCAGCTGCAAGGCTGCGCCCGTTTTCCCTTTGGTCCTTCAGCCTTAGGCTTCTCCCAGTACCTGATAGTCCTGAGCTTCCACCGCCGCCTTGAGGACTTCGAAGGGAACTTCCTTCTCCAGGGTCACTACAGCGGTCTTGGCATCCTTGTCGGCCTTGGCCTCGATAACTCCGTCCACTGCCTCGAGAGCCTTCTTTACTCTCATCTCGCAGTGCTCGCACATCATACCGTCTACTTTAAGAGTCTTTGTCATCGTATTTTCCTCCTTATCGTCTTCATATATAACGGGACAGGCTTCTTCCGCTCCGCCCGTTTCAAGGAAGCGCCTGAGCGTTTCCGTATCTAACTCGTTCTTTGCTTTTCTGTCTCTCTTCACAGAATGAAGATCGAAGAGATTGAGCCTTAAGGCGTTGCTCACCACGCAGAAGCTCGAAAGGCTCATGGCCGCGGCTCCGAACATGGGGCTCAGTTTCCATCCTGTAATGGGTATCCACATGCCTGCGGCAAGTGGTATTCCTATCACGTTGTAGAAGAAGGCCCAGAAGAGATTCTCGTGTATGTTTCTCAAGGTCTGGCGCGAAAGCCTCACGGCTGCCGCCACGTCCGAGAGGCGGCTCTTCATGAGAACCACATCCGCCGCGTCAATGGCGACGTCTGTGCCAGCTCCTATGGCGATACCTATGTCCGCTCTCGTAAGGGCCGGAGCGTCGTTTATGCCGTCGCCCACCATTATGACCTTGCCCTTTTCCCTGAGCTTTCTGACTATCTCTTCCTTTCCGTCGGGAAGCAGCCCTGCGCATACGGCGTCGACGCCTGCCTCTCTTGCTATCTCCCTTGCGGTCTTCTCATTGTCGCCCGTGAGCATGACCGTTCTTATGCCCATGCCCCGGAGTTCTTCTATGGCCTGCCTGCTGTCTTCCTTTATGGTGTCGGCAACGGCTATTATACCCAGGATCTTTCCGCCTTCCGAGAATACCAGCGGAGTCTTCCCTGCTTCGGCAAAGCTGTCTGCAGCCTTCTGCATATCCTTTGAAAGGCCCACTGCTTTATCCATATACGAGGCGCTTCCTCCGAGAAGTTCCTTTCCGCCCAAAGCAGCTCTGACGCCGCTTCCCGTAAGGGAAGTGAAGTCTTCCGTTTCGGGTATATCCATTCCTTTTTCGGCCGCCGCTTCGTTGACGGCTTTTGCCAGGGGATGTTCGCTCTTTCTTTCGAGGGCCGCCGCTTTAAGCAGCAGTTCTTCTTCGCTGACGCCTTCCGAAGGCAGTATATCCGTGACCTTCGGCTGGCCTTCCGTTATGGTGCCTGTCTTGTCCAGGACCACTATCTGGGCTTTGCCCGTCTCTTCCAAAGACACGGCAGTCTTGAACAGTATGCCGCTCTTGGCTCCCATGCCGCTGCCGACCATTATGGCTACCGGCGTAGCAAGTCCGAGAGCGCAGGGGCAGCTTATGACGAGGACCGAGATGGCTCTTGCCAGAGCGAAGCCCCACCGTTCGGCTCCTGCTCCTATGCTTTTTCCGAATATCATCCATATGGCAGCCGTAAGCAGCGCAATGCCTATGACCACCGGGACGAAAACTCCGGATACCTTGTCCGCTATCTTGGCTATGGGCGCCTTGGTCGCCGCGGCGTCCGATACCATCTGTATTATCTGTGAAAGAGTGGTGTCTCTTCCCACCTTGGTCGCTCTGCACTTAAGGAAACCCGACTGGTTGACGGTACCCGCCGATACGAGGCTTCCTTCGGCTTTGTCCACGGGAAGGCTTTCTCCCGTGAGGGCGGCCTCGTTGACAGCCGACGTTCCTTCAACTACCGTGCCGTCCACGGGGATGTTTTCTCCCGGCCTAACGGTGAATATATCGCCAACCTGCACGTCGTCTATGGGGATCTCTTTTTCCTGTCCGTCCCTTTCTACCATAGCCGTGCTCGGTGCAAGCTTCATGAGGCTTTTGAGAGCGTCCGTGGTCCTTCCCTTGGACTTAGCCTCAAGCATCTTGCCCACGGTGATCAGGGTCACTATCATGGCCGCCGATTCGAAATAGAACTCGTGCATGTAGGTCATCACCGCTTCGGAGTCGCCCCTCTGCACTGCGCCTGTCATGGCAAAGAGCACGTAGGTGCTCCAGAGGAACGATGCCGCAGATCCCATGGCCACCAGGGTGTCCATGTTGGGCGCCCCGTGAAGGACCGCCTTGAAACCGGAAATGAAGAACCTCTGGTTTATGACCATGACGACAGCTGCGAGGAGCATCTGGGCTATGCCCATGGCCACGTGGTTCCCGTCGAAGAAGGAAGGCAGAGGCCATCCCCACATCATATGTCCCATGGACATATACATGAGGACCAGAAGGAAACCTACTGACGCTATGAGCCTTTTCTTGAGAAGCGGCGTTTCCTTGTCTCTTAACGCCTCTTCTTCGGCCTCATATCCCGCATGCTGCCTTTCACTGCTTTTCGGCGCTTCCCTTAAAGAGGCGCCGTAGCCCGCATCCTCCACTGCTTTGATTATATCTCCCGGCTTTGCCGTCCCTTCAACTCCCATGGAGTTGGTAAGGAGACTCACCGCTACTGAACTTACTCCCGGCACCTTAGCCACGGCCTTTTCGACCCTCGACTAGCAGGCGGCGCAGGTCATTCCCGTTACGTTATACTGTTCCAAATCTTTGTCTCCTATCTCATCAGCTTCTGCAGCATATCCAGCATCTCTTCGACTATCTCGTCGTTGCCTGCCTTTATGTTCGCAGTCACGCAGTTACGTATGTGATTGGTAAGGACCTCCTTGTTGAAGGAGTTCATGGCGGAGGTTATGGCCGAAGACTGGGTCAGCACGTCTATGCAGTACTTATCCTCGTCCACCATCTTCTCAAGACCCCTGATCTGACCTTCTATCCTGGCCAGCCTGTTGAGGAGCTTCTTCTTGGATTCTCCGTCCTTCCCGTATTTCTTCTCGCTCTCGCAGATGTCCACGTGGGCGCACTTAGCGCACTTGGCGTTGATCTCCTGCTCGAGAGCTTTTATCTCTTTTTCCGCTTTCTTCTTTTCCATTCGTATACCTTCCTTCCCGGACATATACCCCTCTCGGGTATTTACTGTAAAAATAATATACCCCCGAGGGGTATATGTCAACGTAATTCCTGCAATTTCTGCAAAAAATGATAAGCAGCGGCTTACCGCAGTAAACCGCTGCTCATATATACGTGATTTGTCTGTATCCTTTTCAGCTCCTGAGATATATGTGAAGACCGTCTTCGGTCTCGTAAAATCCCGTATGTATGCCGAAGACCTCTTCCACTTCCTTTGAGCGCAGGACCTCCTCGGCTCCGCCCGAAAGTACGTCCCTGCCGTCTTTCATCAGGATCACGTGGTCCGCGTAGTGCAGCACCGCCTCCATGTCGTGGAGTATCATGATTATGGTCTTTCCCATATCGGAGAGTTTCTTCGCGTGGTCCATCATCTCGAACTGATTCTTTACATCCAGGAAGGTGGTGGGTTCGTCCATTATGATGACTTCCGTATCCTGGGCGAGGGCCATGGCCATATATGCCTTCTGCCTCTGGCCTCCCGAGAGGTTCTCGAGCTTTCTGTTTGCAAAGTCCTCGAGCCCCGCCATCCTTATGGCCGCCTCCACTATATCCCTGTCTTCCTTTCTGTAGTGCCTAGGGTAGCTGAGGTAGGGATACCTTCCGTGCATGACCATATTGTATACCGTTATATCCGGCACGTTCCTGCTCTGGGATACGTAGGCTATCTTCTTCGCAAGATCCTTCTGGGATATGTCCTCAAGAGGCACGCCGCCTACGCTGATCATTCCCGTATATTCCGGGACCAGCCTCATGACAGACTTCACCGTGGTGCTCTTGCCGCAGCCGTTGGGCCCTATGAGCACCGATATCTTCCCTTCCGGGAAATCGGCGTCTACCCCGTGGAGCACAGCTTCTCCGTCGTAGGAGGTGCATAAGTTCCTTATGCTTATCATACGCTGCCTCCCTTCCTGTTCCTCAGAAGCCAGATGAAGAAAGGTCCTCCCAGGAAACTCATTAGTATGCCCGTGGGCAGCTCGTAGGGAGCGAATATCATCCTGGAAAGAAGGTCGCAAACGGAAACGAAGCCGGCTCCCAGAAGAGCCGCGAAGGGAAGGAGCCTCCCGCTTTCGCTGCCGCCTATCCTTCTCGCGATGTGGGGCACTATGAGGCCTACGAAACCTAGTATGCCCGCGAAGCTGACGCAGGCTCCCGCAAGGAGCGCCGCAAGGGTCAGCATCCCGTTCCTGACCAATGACACCCTCATGCCCAGGGACTTTGCCGTATCGTCTCCCAATGAGAGCACGTCCAGTTCATTGGTAAGGGTGCAGGCAAGTATGACTCCGGCTATGATGATTATGGCCGCAGGAAGGAGCCTCGCCTGGTTCACTGCCGAGAAACCTCCCACCCTGAAATCCCTGCTGGAAAGGGCTGCGTCGGGAACGAAGGTGATCACCGTTTCCGTCATGGCGTTGAGGCAGGCCGTTACGGCTACGCCTCCCAGGACCACCGTGGTCTTGGACGCATGGCTCTTTCTCGCCACGGATACCACCAGGAAGGTGGAGAGCACGGCTCCCGCAAAAGCCGCTCCCGCTATGGCCCAGGAGGTGAATATCCCGAGGCCGCAGCAAAGGGCCACCGCAAAACCCGCTCCCGCGTTGACACCTATGATGCCCGGTGACGCCAGGGAGTTAGAGAGCACCTTCTGTATGATGGTGCCCGAGACCGCAAGTCCCGCTCCCGCAAGGAGGCAGGCTCCGGTCCTCGGGAGCCTCACGAACCAGAATATCCTCTGGGCAGCCGAAGGTCCGGGCCCCGAGATGAGGGCAGACCACAGCTTCCCGAGGGACATGCCCGAAGCTCCGAGGCAGATGCTGAGCACCGCGGCAAGAAGCGCGAACAATGCCCCCGAAAGGAAGAGCAAAGCCTTGCCCTTTCTGTCCGCCGCTTCGCTTTTCAGTTTTACTTCTTTTTCAGTCAATGATATATCCTTCTTCTTCATCGCCTTTACGCGATGTATTTGCTATTCTCCGTAGAGCATCGCCTCGAGCTTCTCGTAGGCTTCTCCCCAGCGGGCGTTGGGCTTGAGGTGATAGAGGCTCTTGTCCATCATGTGGACTCTTCCTTCCTTCACAGCCGTGAGGCCCGCCCATGCGGGGTTCCCGGTAAGGGCGTCTTCGAGAGCCTTCATGGCCCCTTCGGAGTCGCTTCCCTGCTGGGTGATGAATATCATATCGGGATCCTCCTCTATGATCTTTTCTATGCTGAGGTCTTCGAGGAGCCCGCTTCCGTCAGCTATGTTGTTGCAGCAAAGGTCCTTGAGCATGATTCCAAGGACCGTGTCGTCGGAACCCTTGGCCTTTACCGTCGACGCGGCTGCTCTTACGAAGAGTATCTTGGGCACGCCCTTCGAGGCCGACATCTCCTTTGCCTTGTCTATGGCAGCGTCGACCTGCTCCTTTATAGCGGTCCCGTTCTGCTCGTAAAGATCCGCTCTTCCCGTTATGTCGGTGCAGATCTTGAGCATCCTGAGGTAGTCGCCGAAGCTGTTGACGTTGAAGTAAAGGACCTTCACTCCGGCGCTTTCCAGAGTATCCTTTATGTCTACCTGCTTCTTGGTGTTGGCGCTGGCAAGGACCAGATCAACCTCGGCTCCGAAGAGCTGCTCCAGGTTTATGGCGTTGTATTTGCCAAGGTCCACAGCGTCATCTCCAAGGTCGAGACCGAAGTCTTCCCAGGCGTCGTGTACGGCGGCTTTAAGCGTTCCGCCCGCCAGGACCCAGGTGTCCGCGAAGCTTCCCATGATGGCCGCGACCGCCTGAGGCTCCGCGTCTATGGTGACTTCTCTTCCGAGATCGTCGGTCACTGTCACGGGAGTCCATTCTCCCTGCTTTCCTTCATCGCCGCTTTTTGCTCCGCAGCCTGCCAGCATGGCTATGCAGAGGAGCAGAGCCAGCAGTCTTATACTTTTTCTTTTCATTTTCTTTTCTCTTTTCTCTTAATGGATAACTTCAAAGCTGCCTAAAGCGGCAGCAGCCTATTCTTTGGATCCTCTCAGGATCTCTTCCGCTTCTGCGTCCGAGAGTATATGTCCGTCTTCCAGCATGGCCGCAAGGCTTCTGTGGAAGAACTCCTTCCTCTTTTCCTGAGTGTCTATGTTTTCCTTTGCCAGTTTTCTGAGCTCAGCCATGCGCTCAAGTATCAGGTCCATGTTTTCGGGAACGTATCCCGCGAGTTCGTCTCTGAGCCAGGCGCTGGCGGGAGGGCTCGCCCCCAGGCTGGATACCGCCACGGTAGTCCTGCCTTTTCTGAATATGGCGGGGAATATGGCCGTGCAGGCGTCTCCGTGCCCTGAGCATATATACGGGATATGATGCTCACTGCAGGCCTTAGAAAGCAGCTCTTCCGCTTCTTTGCTTCCGCTGGCGTCGACTACGAGGAGCTTGTCCAAAGCGTCTTCCGTCCTTACGTATCTTTTTTCTATCTTAAGGGGAAGAGCCTCCAGTTCTTTGCAGACCTCCGGCGCAACCACCGTGACCTTCGCTCCTTCCTTAAGGAGCACCTCCGCCTTGTGGAGGGCTATGGCGCCTCCGCCCGCTATGAGGCAGGGCTCGTTTTCAAGTTCTATGAGTACGGGAAAAAATGACATATCCTCACCTCTAAGCCGAACGCTTCTTCTTTACGAAATAATTGAGGATCCCTCCGCCCACGATTATGGCTGCGGCCAGGACCAGGACCTTCTTAGCGGCCTCCTGGGGGATGGCCCCCTTCTCGCCTACGGTATCCGAGTAGAAGGTGAGAGCGTACTCTATCTCCAGGCTGTCTCCCATGGAGGTGGTGTCCGCCACCACGGACATGGGATCGTCCATTACGGTTATGGGTATCTCGAACTGGGAGTTTCCTCCGTCGGTGATGACGTTCTTGTACATGGTGTCGTCTATGACCATATAGTCGTAATACGGGCTGCTCCATATGAGCCTGGCGTAGGCCCTTCCGTCCTTTACTATGAGGAGGGTGGGCGAACTGACCGAAGCCCTTCCGCTGCCTCCTATGAGGTTCACGTCTATGGAGTATTCGCCGTCGGGTATATCCACGGCTACGGCCTGGGGCTCGCCGCCTTCTCCCGCGGGCTTGTATTTGTTGTCGTCCAGCCACTCTTCGGCTCCCTCAACCTCCAGGGCGCTTATGGCCTTTTCTATGAGCTCGTAATCGGGGAGCTTTATGAGGAGGGCATCCTCCGGAAGGGTCGACGCGTCGAAGACCAGCTTCCTGTCGTACCACCTTTCTCTTGCCTTGCTGAAGGCGGCGCAGTCGATCTCCTTGTCGAGGGCTTCTATCTTGAAGGTGAAGGTCGTTCTTCCGTCGCTTATCCTGGGGGATATCCACTCGGATCTGTCCGCTGCGGCGGCTTCGGGCTTGGTGCCGGGATATACGTAAAGGTAGCTGGTGCTCCCTATGGTTATGCTTGCCGTTATCTCGCCGCTTTCCACGGTGATGCTTCCCTTCCTTACCTTGAAGAAGGGAGAGGTGGAATCTACGGAAATGTCGTAGGTCCCGTCTTTAAGGTCCTTTCCGTATACGGGCACCATGCCGTATTTTCCGGCCTTCTTTGTCCTTATCTCCTTCTGGGCCCTCAGTATCCTTTCGGCAGCGTCGTCAGTTTCCGTCTCTTCCGTACTTTCGGCAAAGGCGAAAGATACGAAGCTTAAAAGAAGGGCTGAAAGGAGCATCGTGCTTAATACTGTTCTCAGGATCCTGCGGATCGTTTCTTTTTTCTTCATTACTCTCCGCCTCCTAAAGATTCTTCTTTTTGTAGATGAACACTACGGCTATGGTCCCGAATACGGCCAGATAGGCTGCCAGGACTATGAAGCCGAAAATACCTGCCGGCTCTCCGTTGGCTATGCTCCTTATCATGGCGCAGCTCTGGGAAAGGGGCAGTATGGATACCGCCTGCCTGAAGCCCGAGGGCATCTGCTCCGTTGAGAAGAAGGTGTTGCAGAGGAAAGACATGGGCGTGATTATATACGAAGTGAACTTAGGCGGATCCGCGTAGCTCTTGGCCATGAAGGAAAGGACCAGGGCTATGGTGGAAAAGACCATGCCGTTCAAAAACATTATGAATACAGAAAGTCCGTTGAATACCAGGTCGGTCCTTATGGGGGCCGTCAGGAGCAAAATGATGGCTCCCGCGTAGAGGCCTCTCAGGCTTCCGCCTATGATCTGGCCCATGATGAACTGCCATAAAGGCGTCGGCGATACCATGACCTGGTCCAGGGCCTTCTCGTAGAGCCTCTGGGTGCTCATGTTCTGCACTATGGCGGAAAAAGACCCGTGCATGGTGGCCATGGCTACGACTCCGGGCACGAGAAAATGAAGGTAGGGCTCCCCGTGAGAGGTGGTCTGTATGCCCATACCGAATATGATCAGATACATTAAAGGCGAGATCATGGCGGCGACGGTTATCTTGTAGAAGTCGCGCCGAAATTCGACCCATTTTTCCCAAAGAACTGTTACTATTCCCATTCCGAAATTCTCTTTATCTACTGCAGCTTCCTGCCTGCGCATTCCACGAATACGTCTTCCAGGGTGGTAGCCCTGAAGGATGCGGAAGGCCCCGCTTCCGAAAGATACTTTATGGCCTCGTCACGGTCATGGAAGTATCTGCTCACCAGGCCTTCCTCCGAGGTCAGATCCACGGCGAAGGCGCCGAGGTCTTCTATGAGGGCATCCGGGGTATCAAGCTTCTGGAGCTTTCCGCGGTTTATGAGGGCCACCCTGTCGCAGAGAGCCTGGGCCTCTTCGATATAGTGGGTGGTGAGCACTATGGTCATCTTCTTTTCGTTGAGCTGCCGAAGAAGGTTCCACATCTGCCTTCTTGAAAGGGCGTCCATGCCCGCGGTGGGCTCGTCGAGAAGGAGTATCTCCGGATCTATGAGAAGAGACCTGCATATCATGACCTTCCTCTTCATACCTCCGGAAAGGTGCCTTACTGTCCTCTTCCTAAACTCTGAAAGACCCGCGAACTCTAAAAGCTCTTCGCTCTTCTTCCTTATCTCCTTAAGAGGCATATAGTAAAGGCGGCCCTGGTACTCCATGACCTCGTCTATGGTCATGTCCTGGCGCATGGAATACTCCTGAGTGATGACCGAAAGCTTCCTCTTCTGGGAAGATGCCTTTCTGTCCAGCTTCTGCCCGTCTATGAGTATTTCTCCGGACGTGGGAAGAAGGACCGTCGACATCATGCTTATGGTCGTGGTCTTTCCGGCTCCGTTGGGGCCCAGGAGCCCGAAGAACTCTCCCGTCTCTATGCGAAGATCGAGCCCGTCTACGGCTGTGAAATCTCCGAATTTTTTTACAAGACCTTTTATCTCTATCATTTCAGTGCAAACAAAAACGGCTGCGGCAACCTTTTGGTTGCTACAGCCGACAATTCCCATAGCGTATACATGCCCCCTCTTGGACTACTCGGTCCGTGGAGCAAAATACAGCAGGTCTTCTGACTGGCGCCTCCCGGAGCCAAAGGCTCCTGCCCCCTTATGCCTGCCTTCTCAGATCTCTCCAATGACTTATCGGCACGAGGAGTAAGCGTTTACAGCGGCGGTACCGTTCACGATTTACGCGTGATTCCCTATTATCTGCAAAAAGGTCTCCCTCATGCAGCACTGCATCCTTACATATATGAACTTCCAAGGGAGTATATCACAAAGCCGCGAGCAGTTACAACTGTTTTAGGACCGCCGTGAACTCTATGACGTCCTTTCCGGGACTTTCCGCCCATATATCTCCTTTATGAGCTTCCGCGATGGCCTTGGCTATGGAGAGCCCCACGCCGAAACCGTTTCCTGAAGTCCTCGCCTTATCCGAACGGTAGAAACGGTCGAAAAGATCTCCAAGTTCTTCAGTGTTCAGACCCTCGCAGGGATTCGTTTCCGTTATCTTTATGCCCTTCTTATCCTTTGAAAGGCTGAAGCGTATGGTCCCTCCGGGAGCTGTGTATTTGACCGCGTTCTCCGCCAGTATGGAGACCAGCTGCCTCACCATATATTCGTCGCCTCTGTAAACGAGCCCTTCCTCAATATCAGCCTCGAGCATATATCCTTTCTGCTCCGCCGTTTCCCTGAAGGATTCCACGGTCTCTCTTACCGCATTGCTTATATCCATATCTGAAAGTTTCATGGGAGGCTCTTCCTCATCCATGCGGGAAAGGGTAACGAGGGAATTCACGAGCTCGCTCATCTTCTCTGTCTGCCCCTTCGCCTTGTCTATCCACTTCTGCTCTCCCACCTCCATCTCGAGCACCGAAAGGCTCGTGTTTATGACCGTGAGAGGAGTCTTCAGCTCGTGGCTGGCGTCGGTAATGAACTGCTTCTGTTTCTCTGCGCTCCTTACCACCGGGTCTATGGCCTTTCTTGAAAGAAGGACCACCAGTGCGTATACGAGGAGTATGCAGGCGCAGGATGCAAGGACCGACACAAGAAGGACTTTTCTGCAGGAGCGCATCTCATTGAAGGCGGAAAGGAAAACAGCCGTATATTCTCCTTCGCCGGACCTGTATACGTAATATTTGTATCCGTTCAAGAAGCCGAAGCCTTCGCCCTTCTTCTGCGCTGCCGTAAGGAAGCTTTCCGTATCGCCGGCTTCCACCGAGACTATGTTGTCCAGATTGGTCTTGAGAAGGGCTCCGTTTTCATCATAGCTCAGGGTAAAGAACCTTACGGAATAGGGAGTCTCCTTGTTGAAGGGCCCCCTCTCTCCGGAAAAGTCCCAGTCCTCTCTTTTTTCTCTATCATCGAAAGGTACGTCCCAGGGATCTTCAGGCATGAACTCCCCGTCCTTCGGCGCGTCCAACGGCCTTCCGCCTCTTCTCTGGAAGAGATCCGGATTTTCGCTTATCATGACGAGAGTCGTCTTAAGATCGCTGTTTACCGATATATAGTTGCCGGCGTTGAGTATGCCGGTAAGAAGTGCCATGACCAGAACGACGGAAAGCATGGCTATACGTATGAATTTCTTCCTAAGCTTTTTTATCATGGCCATCCTCCAGTACGTATCCCATGCCGCGGACCGCCTTGACCGTCACGTCCGAGCCTATGGCCGATAGTTTCTTTCTCAGGTTGGATATGTGGACCCATACCACGTTTATCTCCGAATCGCTGTCCCAGCCCCAGATTCTCTCCATGAGTTTGTCTGCGGACACCAATACTTTGGGCGCTCTCATGAAAAGCTCCATGAGCTGGAACTCCTTTCCCAGAAGCCTTATCTCTCCCTCAGGTCCCGACAGCATACCTGTAGCCGTATCGAGCTTTGCGTCGCCAAAGGAAAGCACGCTGTCCGTGTATCCTCCGCTTCTTCGAAGGAGCGCCCTTACCCTGGAAATGAGTTCTTCCGCTGCAAAGGGCTTGGGAAGATAATCGTCGGCGCCCGAGTCGAATCCCGTGATCCGGTCTTCCGTCTCCCCCTTTGCAGTGAGCATCATGACGGGAGTCTGGAACCCTCCGGCGCGGAGCTTTTTGAGCACCTCGATGCCGTTCATCTTAGGCATCATGACGTCGAGTATGACGGCGTCGTAATCACCGCCCGCCGCGTAGTCATAGGCGTCGGCTCCATCGTTCACAACGTCTACGGTGAACTGGTTTTTTACGAAAAGCGCTTCCAGCGCTTCGGCAAGATCTAGTTCGTCTTCTGCTATAAGGAGTTTCATATCGATCCTCTTTTCCTTTTTTTCTCAATTATATTTGTTTCCTCTTCCTGTGACAATACTTCCGATACCTGCTTTCTTTTCGAGGCAGAAAGTCCCGTTATGTACAGGGCCGCGAAAAGAAGTATGAAGGCCCCTCCTGCCAGAGGATAAAAGACAGTCAGGCCGTTCGTGGTCCCGTATATGTCAAGGACCCCTTTCATAAGAGAGCCTGCCGTTAGGGTCGCCGCTCCGCAGCAAAGCAGCTGAAGAAGAATGTTTCCGGGAAGGATGGCTGCTTTCTTTGCGGCTGCCAGCAAAAGGAGTGCGCAAAGACAGGGCACGGTCCACGCTCCCAGCATATATACCGAATAAACTCCGTGGGAAAATATCTCATATACCGTTCCGAAGAGAAGGCATGCGGCAGCTGCCGCCGCGTATCCCCTTATCCATTTATATACGCCCGCCCTGCTGCGGCCGTCCGCTTTCATATACATCATCTTTCTCCTTTCAGTACCCTATGTACACTATGTCGCTTACTTTTCTTTCCTTTATGCTCCCCGATGAAGTGGGATTGTTGACCACGGTCCCGTTGAACACCATGGTGCTCGACCCTCCTCCGTCCAGGTTGTACGCGGTCTCCGCTCCCAGGCTTTTTGCAAATTCCGCCAGTTCATAAAGGCTCAGTCCTTCGCTTTCGTCCGTCCTTCCGTCGGATACTATGAAAAGATAGGAGCCGTCTTCCGTGACCGCAATGGCCGTCCTGGAATTGGAGGCCTTGGCTCTCCCCACCTCGTCGCTTACGTTTACCGATACTTCTCCATCTTCAACGAGGGCCGGCCCGAAGGACAGTATCTGAACCGCTCCCTTTTCAAGAAGCTCTTCCGCGCTTACGTCACTTTCGTTTATGATCTCAAAGGACCCGTCTTCGTATATGACCAGATCCTCCTTTCCGGACACTGCGGAGGATCTGTAGAGCACTCCGTTCCTCAGAACGTAGCCCTTTTCCTGAACGCCGTAATAGTCTCCGTTTATCGCAAGTATGGCTCCGGCAGTTTCCGCTATATCGCTGGTCGCTGCCGTTATATTCTTTCCGTACGTATTGTTTGCGAACGCCGTCTTAAGATATTCCGGGGAGCTGAGCTCGACCTTTGCGACGTATACCGCCGTGTCCGAGTATTCGTATTCGCTGAGACTTACCGATATGTTCCCGTCCGTGTAGCTGTCCTCCGTTACAAGCGTAGTTCCGGTGCCGGCAGCTTTCCCGGACTGACCAGTAACACTCCCGGAAGAAGCCGTCCGTCTGTCCTTTGACCTTCTGCCTGAAATGCTGCCGGCATAACTTTCCTGCTGCGACACTTCCTCCGATACCGTTTCCACCACCTCGTAGGTCTTCGTAAGAACGAAGGTATCCAGCGCCGTGAATACGGTAAACGCCGCAAGAAGGATGGCATATACTTTCAACAGTCTGTTTTTTCCTTTCATTATCTTTCACCTCCCGCTTTTCTTAAAAGCAGTTTAAAAAAGAATCCTTAAACATAACTAAAGGCTCCGTTTTTTGTTTTGTTCCATATATATTTTTCCGCAAAAAGAAAAATCAAATATTTTTTAGCGCTTTAGTTTCGTTTAAGTTTGGTCCGTATAATCCAAAGCATAAAAGCCGGACGGCTTTGGAAAAGATAATTATTCTCAGACAAATGAAAGAGAGGTACATACCATGAAAAAGAAAACCATAGCGATCATACTGGCGCTGGCCCTTGCCTTATCTCTGGCGGCATGCGGCAGCGCAAAGGAAGAAGAAAACACGTCTGATACCGGCAATACGGCAGTGACAGTGTCCGAAAAGAAAGGCAAAAAAACTGAAACGGAAAGCGTGCAGGAAAGCGTTATCCAGCAGGGAGAAGAAGTAGTAACGAACGCAAACGTGAGCTCCCAGGGAGCCATCGGCGCGTCGGATCTTTTCACAGACAGAGACCTGACCCAGACGGCGGATCTTACGGACGCAGTCTACTATACACTCAGTAGCGGAGAATATATCTCCATCACAAGCGCAGGAGTATATGTAATAAGCGGAAGCGCCGAAGACGTTACCATAACGGTCGACGCAACTGATGAAGATAAGGTACAGATAGTTTTAAGCGGCGCAGAGATCACTAACAAAGACTTCCCCTGCATCTACGTAAAGAACGCGGACAAGGTCTTCGTGACCACGGCACAGGGAACGACAAGCAGCCTAACCGTATCCGGCAACTTCACTGAAGACGGTACCACCAATACGGACGCTGTCATCTTCTCAAAAGACGACCTGGTAGTAAACGGCCTAGGAACGCTGAAGGTCAGTTCTTCCGATAACGGCATCAGCTGTAAGGATGACCTGAAAGTAACAGGAGGAACGCTGGTGATAAACGCAGAAGACTGCGGACTTGAAGCCAATGATTCCATCTCCATCGCGGACGGAGATATCACGATCACCGCACAGAATGACGCTGTCCACTGCGAGAACGACGATGACTACAGCGTAGGATCCGTATATATCTGCGGAGGTACTTTAAAGCTCACGGCAGGTGACGACGGCATCCATGCGACCACCATCTTCCAGATAGACGGAGGAAACGTGACCGTAACGGCAGCCGAGGGCATAGAAGCCACATGGGTACAGATCAACGGCGGAGACGTCTCCGTTACGGCAACTGACGATGGCGTGAACGCAGCGAAGAAGTCAACAGCCTACACCGTACTCTTCGAAATGAACGACGGAACTCTTAAGGTCAGCATGGGCCAGGGAGACACGGACGCTATAGACTCCAACGGAAATATAGTCGTCAGCGGCGGCACCATAAACATCACGGGACAGAGCTCCTTCGACTACGACGGAACAGCCCAGTACAGCGGCGGCACAATCATAGTGAACGGCCAGACCGTGAACGCCATCACAAACCAGATGATGGGCGGAATGGGCGGCATGCAACAAAATCATGGAGGCCAGATGGGCCCCGGAGGAAACCAGGGCGGTCCGAGACGCTGGTAAGACTCACTGCTCTTTTTTCCCCTTTCGTATGACAGATCTCGGAGATTTGAGATTGCCGTCTCTGTAGACGGCGCCTGATTCGATCAGGGGATCGAGGACCTCCTCCAGGAAACGGCTCCTGCTCTTATATTTTGTGACGGACTGGAGCTCTTTGACGGACCATGGGCGTTCGCTCAGCATCTCCATGACCCTCTCGGTATCAGTCATTGAAACTTCATATTTGACATCCTCATAGAGCCTGTCAAAAAGCCTCAGATCGAGAAAGCCCGGATATATCAATACTCCGGGCTGTTTATTTTCCCCGCAGTCGCTGTAGCTTTCCATCATCGTCTGAAAACCCGTACCGCCTCTCTCCATAAGGTCCGCTTCATAAAGACAGGCCGCAATGATACCGTTGCGCCTGATCGACGGGATCGATCCGAGGGGGTATTCTTCATATTTCCTCGGAAGGAGCCACGATCCCGGGGAAACTATATCTATCCTGTCAGAATAAATATCTATGTCGATCTGCGTACCTGCAATGGAGTAATCCCTGTGTGCCACGGCGTTGACCAGGGCTTCCCTGAGAGCCTCCTTCGGGTATGCCCTTATCTCTTCTCTGCCGCCTGAGGCTGTTTTTCTCCAGCCGGTTTTCGTGTTCCTCTCCATAAAACCGAGAGCATTCCTAAGGACCGCCGGCAGAGGTCCCTTGTACCTAGCGCTGTCCAGCACGGTGCCCACTTTGTTTTTGCCCGTCCAAAGCCTGCAGCAGATGAGCGTATCGTCGCTGTCATAATCGTCTTTGAACATCACAAAGCCTGATTTCGCAAAGCCTTCTTTAGATACTATCTCCTCGTTTTGAAGCTCTTTTAGATCCGGGGCGGATGAATCGCTTCTGAACTCTCTGCAAAGCTCCATATATCCCGACCACTGCTTTTCGTCGTATCGTATATCGGTGGTCTCGTTGTCCACGCCGTATTTCCTTTTGGAAAGCGATATTATCTCTTCCGGCGTTGCCGGAGCCGAGTATCCGTCTCCCTTTATGTATACGGTCTCGTTGAAATCACCCTCGCGGTATCTGACTACCGAGTCTGCAGGGCTGACGCAGATGCCCAGCACATACTTTTCCGCGTTGTCGTCGACGCTCCTCATCATGAACTTTAATTTTGCATGGGGAAATATGTTCCTGTCGTTAATCCTTGCAACAAGATTTTTAGTATCATCGATCTCATCAAGATCCAGCCCGAAGGCGTCTCTGTTTTCGGAAACTCCCACAAATATGATGCCGCCTTCCCCGTTGGCGTAAGCCACGATGGTCTTCGCCCACTTTACGGGGTCCCCGGGATTCAGCAACGCCTTGAATTCATATCTCAGATCCTCTGTTATGACGTCTGAATATATCTCGTTAATCTTCATAAGTATAGCCTCCTGTACCTCTTTGTCTTCATCCTAGCAGACATTGCCAAATATTGCAATATCATTGCCGAACATTTCGATAACATTGCCAAAACAAAAACCCGCGGACTCTCCGTCCGCGGTTTTTCAAATCTTTACCGGCGTCTTACGAAATGCCGGCAAAAGGCTGTCCTATGAATAAAACACATCAGGTCTATATGAGCGGGAAGCTCAGTATGGCTTTGAAAAGGTCTCCGTCTATGGAAAGAGAAAGCTTTCCTTTCTGAAGCTCTGCCATGCTCTTCGCTATGGAGAGCCCGAGGCCGTTCCCTTCCGTGTTCCTGGAGCTGTCTCCCCTTGTGAAACGCTCCATGAGCTCTTCCTCCGAGATGTTGAGCTGCTCCTTAGATGTGTTCCTGAAGGTGAAGACGGCGTTTCCGTCCTTCTCTTCCAGGGACACATACACCCTCGTTCCCGGCTGGGCGTATTTGCATATGTTGTTCATGAGATTGTCGAAGACTCTTTGCATCCTTCTGCCGTCCGCCATGATGCGAAGCTCTTTTTCGGGATATACCGTTATGAGCTTAAGCTCCGCGTCAGCCATCTTTTCCTCGTATTCTCCCGCGGCCTGGCTCAGGAATACCGACGCTTCGCAGGGCATGAGCTGCACGTCCAGATTGCCCGTGGACGCCTTCGATGCTTCGACCAGATCTTCTATTAGCCTTTTGAGCCTTTCGGACTGCCTTACAAGGACCTCCGAATACTCCTTTATCTTTTCGTTATCCGTCTCCTCTTCTCCGATGAGACCCGCGTAGTTGATGATGGAAGTGAGCGGCGTCTTTATATCGTGGGACACGTTGGTTATGAGTTCTGTTTTCATCCTTTCGCTTTTGAGCCTTTCCTCAACAGCCAGCGCTGTCCCGTCTGAGATGCGGTTCAGGTTCTCGCCGTGCTCTTTAAGATCCCAGAGCATCCTCTTCGTGTCGACTCTGTAGCTTAAGTCGCCCGAGGCGAGAGCTCTTCCCCCTTTTTGAAGAGTTCTCATGCAAAGAGCGATATACAGTATGAGAGGTATGATCACTGCGGCTTCGAACAAAGTCTCGAGAGGCCAATCATAGGGATTTATTCCCAAACTGATGGCTCTGATCAAATAGACTGCAAACAGAGCAAGTCCCGTCTTCAAGACAAGGGGTATGGCCCTTATGAGGGACAATATGGCTTTCCCTATACTGATCAGAGCGAATCCGATCCATTTGATAATCTCCCACAGGATAAAGCAAAGACGCCAGATCAAAGTATTCCTAAAAAGTGATCTGTCCTTTATCCTTGCTGCGGCGCTCATGCAAAGTCCAAGGAAAGCTGAAAGTATCCCTACGCCGTAGATAAACAATATGAATACGGCTGCAACTTCACTCCTTGCCCAGTCGCTTTCTCCAAGGGCGACCACCGGAACCACTGCAGCGAAAACGAAAAGTGCCAGCAATATATCGAAGGGGACTTTATGAAGAGCTCCGGGGAACAGCTCTTCGCTTTCCGGCTTTCTTGCCGATACGTTCATGAGGATCACGAAGAATATGACGGCAAG
>JAFRIQ010000014.1 GCA_017432725.1 Bacillota bacterium | reverse complement strand
TTATGACCACTCGCGAAATACATTATATAGGAGTGGGGTCATGCCTACGAATTCGAAGCGCATGACAACTGGAACGTCATTGAAAACTTCTGCCGGAAGATGGGCGGGCATGAAGAAATCTGGTACTGCACCAATCTTGAAGTCCACGATTACACGGAAGCCTACCGACATCTTGTGCTCTCCGCTGATGGGCAAAGGATTTTCAATCCCTCCAGTCTGACAGTCTGGTTTGAAGAAAATCGGAAGATCTTCCGGATCGCTCCCGGAGAAACACTCTGCCTCGGATAACACGCTTTCTTTAAGAGACGGCAATTTCACAGCGCGGCCTGCCGCGCTTTTTTGCTGATGAAAAACAGCCGTGCGGTCTGCACGGCTGACGGTTTACAGGTTTTTCAGCTGCTTTCTAACGGTCATCAGGTCTGTTTTCTGCTCTCTGGCAATTCTTGCCAGGTCTTCATACTCCGCCTTTTCCTTCTGGACGCCCATGCCGGAAGCACGCTTGACATGCACGGTACCGAACGGAGTTTCGCATGCCCGGATCTCGCGGTTCATGACATACCGGGTGCACGTCATGCGCCGTACACCCAGCGTTGTCGTATGGCGAAGCATGCACTGTGCAAGACGGTCCGCATCCTCGCGCATGCAGATGCAGGTCAGCATCGTGCCCGGGCGGGATTTTTTCATTCCGATCGCCTGCGTAAAGGCATCCCGTGCACCCTCCAGGAACAGCTGCTCCATGGCAAATCCAATCTCTTCTCCGGTCATGTCATCCAGATTGCATTCAAGCCTGACAATCTCTTCCTGATCATTGTCGGTTTCACCCAGGAACGCACGCACACAGTTCGCTCTCGGGAAATCTTTCTTGCCCATGCCGTAGCCGATTTTCTCCACGCTCATGAGCGGACGGTCACCGAACGAAGAGGAAAAATGCTTCAGCAGTGCCGCTCCCGTGGGCGTGCAGAGTTCGCCTTCCACTTTTCCGCCGTAGGTCGGAATACCCATCAGGATTCTGGCCGTTGCCGGTGCCGGTACAGGAAGTACGCCATGCGCACAGCGCACATAGCCGCTACCCACATGCACAGGAGAAGCACTCACCTTTTCTGCGCCGACCATTTCCATGAGCAGACAGACGGCCACAACATCCGCAACCGCATCCATGCTGCCCACTTCATGGAAGTGAATGGCTTCAATCTTTGTTCCATGCACTTCGCTTTCCGCCTGCGCAATCAGCTGATACACGGCTTTGGCATCCGCACGGACCTTTTCTGAAACATCCATTTTATCCAGAATATCGGCCACGTCAGCCATGGACGTATGATGGTGATGATGATGTCCGTGGTCGTGATCATGGTCGTGGTGATGATGTTCATGCTCATCATCGTGATCGTGGTGATAATGATGCTCATGTTCATCGTCGTCATCGTGGTGATGGTGGTGATGGTGCTCGTGCTCATCTTCATCATCTTCTTCGGCGTCTTCCCTGATGTGCTCTTCTATGAGAGCCTCGAGCTCCTTGGAAAGGGAATATTCGCCGTCCACGACCTCGAGTATCTTCTTGCCGTCGATATCGTTCCACGCAGCCGTAAGTATCACTGCGTTTGGATTGAGCTTCCTCATCATCTCGGTGACTTCTTCAACAAGTTTGGGCGAGCACAGCTGGACTCTCGAAAGAGCTATGCAGTTGGCCGTCGCCACCTGATCGTCGAAGAATTCTCCGAAGTTCTTTATGTACATCTTGGCTTTTTTGCAGTCCACTACTGTGGTCATGCCGCCGAGCTTGAAATTCTCGTTACCCGTCGCCATGACTGCGGCTGCAACTTCGGAAAGCTTCCCTACTCCGGAAGGCTCTATTATGATCCTGTCGGGATGGTAGGTCTCTTCCACAAGGTTGAGAGCTTCCTTGAAATCGCCTGTTAGGCTGCAACAAATGCATCCTGAATTTATTTCTTTTATCTCTATGCCGGCATCCTGGAGAAAGCCTCCGTCTATGCCTATCTCGCCGAATTCGTTCTCGATGAGAACGATCTTCTGTCCCTTATACGCTTCGGCTATGAGTTTCTTGATGAGAGTGGTCTTTCCGGCCCCTAAGAAACCTGAATAAATATCTATCTGTGTCATATTTTCCTCCGTTTTCGATAATATATGATTATATCACACAATGCCTAATACAGACTATTCTTTTGGAGGCGCAACGTCTGTCTTCGGGAGTCTCCCCAGGTATTCTTCCAGGGTTATGCCCTTGTTCATGATCTCTTCCGCTATCTCTTTCGAGCCTACGAAGCGTATGTGCCAGGGTTCGTATCCGTATCCCGTGATAGCTTCTTTGCCTTCCAGATACCTCAGTATGAATCCGCGGGCTGAGAGGGAATCCTTTATCTCCGCCCATATATCAGTATATACGACCATGTCTTCGTTTTCATAAACGTCGACGCCGTCTATGTTTAGATAAAGGTCAAGAGCGAGTCCCGTGTGATGCTCGGAAAAACCGGGCACCGCAACGTAGGTCTTGGTATATTCCTCGCCGTATTTCACGGTGAAGTCATCCCATATCTGCTGCTGAGCCGCAACGCTCCTTCTCGCGGAGTCGAGATCCACGTGTATGTCTTTTTTCAGAAGATCGTCTTTGAGTTCAAGATAAGCTTCGTAAGCCCTCTTCTCCACTTCCACGTCGTCTCCCAAAGAGTTCTTTACGGTGACGGTCTCGAGACTGTCTTCCCAGTCATCGGGAAGCTTGTTCTCCTTGTTTACCAGCACGAGGTAGTCTATTCCCTGCTCAGCGTCTTCCTTCTTTCCGCAGGAAGCAAGGGAAAGCATCATGAGCGCTGCCAGCGCTATACATATGGTCTTCTTCATTTGACTCTCCTAAATATATTTCTTTATGCTTATGAAAGTCCTGTCCTTTTTCGACGTGCCTCCAACCTCCTCCAGGATGCACTTGCCCTTTCCTCTCAGGACCACTGTGTCTCCTTCGGAAAGCTCTCTGTCGGGTTTGAGGCATTCCGCGTTGTTCACGAACACAAGGCCCTGCCTCACGGCTTCCTGAGCCTTCGATCTGGCGCATCTGTAGGCGGAAGACAGAAATGCGTCGAGCCTCAGGGAAGCCACCGTGTCCTTTATGACCTCGGTCTTTTGCTCGGAGAGATTGATCTCCGATAAGGGATGGACCGAAAGGGAAAGCTCAGTTCTTCCCGCCTTGAAGTAGTTGACAAGAAGGAACTCTTCCAGCTCTCTGTCTATGATTATGTCCGCTCCCTTGGAGCAGACGATTATGTCTCCGGTCTTGGCTCTCGAAAGCCCAAGGCCAAGTAGTGAGCCGAGATAATCCCTGTGGGTAAGCTCTCTTCCTCCCTGCTTGTGTGTGACCCTGAGTATCTCTAAGGGGTCGTCTTCAAAGAAATCCTTTTCTTCAGCCCAGTCCGGGAGGAACACTGCCATGCGCCTTTCGCTTCCTTCGTAGCCTCCGTAGAAGAAGTATCTGATACCGCTGTACTTAAGCTCACTGTCCAGCTTTCCCTGCATGCGCATGTCAAGAAGATCCGTATGGCATATACGGTTCTCCTTTTCGCACCTCAAAGCCTCGTCCATGGCTTTGGCCAGTATCATCTTTTCTTCTTTTTTTTCGCCGTTCATATTTTAAAAGCAAACCGGCAGAAAACATCTGCCGGTATTGTCACGAAAGTCCTCGATCTTGAAAGCAAGTTCCCGTCTTTCTAGGACCAGGGCGTCTGTTCAGACATGGGAAGTTCGATCTTTATATTGTTCTCAAGGTCCGCCAGCCTCCATACGCCGTCGTCGCAAAGGTAGAGTACGAGGCAAAGGTCTATGGGCGATCTGTCGGTACCGTCCCAGCGGATGACGTCGTAGTTGAAGGATACGTTTATCATTGCGTAACCGCTGCCCGCAATTACGGGGTCTGACATCATGAGGTCGTTTACCTCGGTATAGTAATGATATCCGAACCAGGTCATATCCATGCCCATGAGCAGGTCTCTTATGGGCGATCCCGATATGATGCTCGGATCGAGTGACCAGTATCCGAGGTCGTTGCTCATGAAGAGAGCATATTTATTGGAAAGTTCGGCAGCCGCCTCCCTGATGGCCTGCTTCTCGCCGCCTGTGTAATAATCGACGGCAAGGAAAGTGTCGTCGCCAAGATCTATGAGAGGCATTACTTCGCCGTTTCTTTGCACTGTAAGCTGGGATGCGTCGTACAACCAGTCCACGTCGACCTTCTTCCAGGTCCTTACGGGGAATCCTGCGTTCTTCAGATTCTGAAGAGGTACTATGACGTAGTCTTCAGCCGAAGACATGTAGTCCGCGCCGGTATCCGGCGCATACAGGACGCAGTCAGCGGGCATGACTACTTTGTAGTGCATAAGGCTGGATACGCCGGCCTTTTCGAAAAGAGCAAGGCCAAGAAGCCCCGACCCCGTCTTTCTCAGGGTGACCTTTGCCACCGGCTTTCCTCCGCTCTTAAGAACGTAATCAAAGGTACCGTCTTCCGAGGTGGTAGGTATCATGCTGGTCTCGAATTCAAGGCCCGTAGCTTCGGAGAGTTCCTCCTGAGCCTGCCTGACCACCGTTGCTGCGGAATTCTTCTGATATATCTCACACTGTTTCCACACCCAGACGAGACCTCCCGCTATGGCGAGGATCAGGATGAGCACGAAAACGAGGTAGGCGATCTTTCCTGCGTTCATCTTTTTCTTTGCAGGCTTTTTCTCAGGCTCCCTGCCCGTCTCTTCATCATCAAAGAATATGGGGGTGGCGTCCGGCATTGCGCTTTCTTCCGCCTCGTCTCCGAAGACTATAGCGGAAGAATCCTGCGCTTCTTCGTATTCAAAACTTTTTTCTTCGCTATTGTCCATATTATCTCTTTCTCACCAGGAAAGCCGTAGGAAGCTCTCTCTCTCCGTTGAGAGATGCGGTGTTGGTTATTACCTCTCCGTTGTAGACCATGGAGCTGCTGTTGCCGCCGTCAAGATTCGCCGCGTTGACGGCTCCGTACTGCTGCATGACTCCGATGAGGTCGTAATAGCTGGCGCCTATGCTGCTTGGCTGGCGTCCGTCGACCACCAGAAGGAGCACCGCTCCGTCGGCTCTCTGACCTATGGCCGTGCGGGGATTGAGGCCTCCGCCGTTGCCCACGTCCACGGCTTCGCCGTTGACGATGAGGGCGGGTCCCCACTCGACTGCGTCTCTTATACCTCTTTCCATGGCTTCTACGCCGGTCATGTATCCGACCACCAGCTTATTGTTGTTGTCGAAGCCTATGACCTGGTAGGAGGCGTACTGGTCTCCGTTCTTCCATTGGCCTTTGGATATGACTATCCCAAGGGGCACCGAACCGTTGCCCAGGCCGTTTATATCGAGGAATCCTCCTCCGTTTATGCCGGCGATGGCA
This sequence comes from Bacillota bacterium, assembly GCA_017432725.1. Lineage (GTDB taxonomy): Bacteria > Bacillota > Clostridia > Peptostreptococcales > Anaerovoracaceae > RUG13409. Next base: position 23,809 of record JAFRIQ010000014.1, on the reverse strand, counting down.
TCGTCAGTTTTGACCATGTCGCTGACCATCATGCCCCATGCGGCCGTATAGTCGGGTATATCGTATACGTAGACTCTGGAGGGATCGTTTACGATCATCATCTTTCCGTTGAAGGTGGATCCGTGGACGTCTTCGACTATTATGGCGTCCATATCGAGGGTATCGTCTATCTCGACCAGATCCCCGTCAGTGATGAGATCCTCGTCCTTGGCCGTATTCTCCTCCATGATCTGCTTCACCTTCTCTTCGGAAAGGAAGAGCTTGGCCAGAGGCTTTGCCGCCGAGCTTTGCTGGACCGTCACGACGAAAAGATCCCTTATCTCCTCGGAGGGGCCTTTTTCGATTATGTATATGGCGCCCACCAGGAATATGAGTGCCGCAAGCAAAAGAGTGCCGAAGAACTTGAAAAATCCTCCGACTATCTTTGCTGCTTTGCTTTTTTCTTTCTTTGCTTTCTTTGCCATTTCTTGAAATGTATGTCTATTTCAGACTTCTCTTGAAAGTATCCTTCTTGAACGCTTCCATGTGCCTGTCATGGTAAGCGAAACGTTTCCTCGCTATGCTGCCGTAAACTATGGTCCCCACCAGGAGCGTCACTGTCCAGGATGCGGGATAGGTGGAAAAGAGCACGTAGAGAGTGTGATACTCGGGGATCCTGAATATGGTATATACGATCAGGAGCCTTACCCCGCATATGCCTACTATGGATATGATGGCAGGCGCCGTGGAAGAACCTATTCCCCTGAGGCTTGCCGCCGTTACTTCGTAAAGTGCGTTGATGAAGCAGAAAGTGCAGGCGAAGAGTATCTTCGCTTCCCCTGCCTCGAGGGCCGCCTCTGAATCAGTGATGTATATTCCGAGAAGCGCTCTTCTGAAATATACTATTATGGCCGCAGTCACGAGACCGGTGACGGTCACGTAAAGCTGGGATATCCTCTTGACCTGCTTTACCCTCTGATAGTTCTGGGCTCCGTAGTTCTGGCCTACGAAGTTTACAGTCGCCTGGGATACTCCGTTAAGGAGCACGAACTGGAAACCGTTGATGCTCTGAGCCGCGGAAGATCCCGACATGACCGCGGTGCCGAAGCTGTTTACAGCGCTCTGTATGATTATATTCGATATGGAGAACATGGAGTTCTGAAGGCCTGCGGGCAGACCTATCTTTATGATCCTCAAGCAGTCTTCTTTATAGAACCTCACGTATTTCATCTGCAGTTTGCAGCAGTTGGTGAGCCTTGTCAGCTGCCTTACGGTAAGGAAGCCGGAAAGTACTGTCGTTATGGCGGTGGCAAGGGCCACGCCGGATATGTTGAGGTCGAATACCGTAACGAAAATGACGTTCAGTATGACGTTGAGAACGCCGGATATGGTCAGGTAGAGAAGAGGCCTTCTCGTATCTCCGTTTGCCTTCAGTATGGCCGAAGCGTAGTTGTAAACGAGGCTTGCGGGCATACCTATGAAGGTGATGCGCAGATAAGTTATCGAATAGGGAAGTATCTCTTCCGGGGTACCCATGGCCACCAGCATCGGCTTTGCGAAAATGAAGCCTAGGACTGCTACCGCAACGCCTGACACGAGAGCCAGGGGCAGGCAGGTATGGACCGCCCTGTTGACCTTTTTCCAGTTGTCTTCACCAAGGCCCGTAGATACCACTACGCTGACTCCTATGGAAAATCCCATAAAGAAATTGAGGACCAGAGTGTTGAGAGGTCCGCAGGCCCCGACGGCACCGAGAAGATTGCTTCCGCAGAACTTTCCGACTACGACAAGATCAGCTGCGTTGAAAAGCAGCTGCAAAAAGCCGGACGCCATCAGCGGAAGAGCATAGATGATTATGCTCTTGTACAGGTTGCCGGTCAGCATATCTACGTTTTTAGTGGATGTGTTTGCCAATGATAACTCCCCTTAAACAATTTATTATATCACCGATTCTAAAAAAAGGAAGAGACGGGCTGTAAAAACCCGCCTCCTATTTCACTATTGTCTTTCGGCTCTGTTCTCGTCAGGCGCTCCGGGGAAGGTATTTCCTCCCGGGAATCCGCCCTGGCCTCCCGGCATTCCCTGAGGACCCTGTCCTCCGTTCATGCCGCCGGGGAACTGACCGTTCCCTCCGAAGCCTCCGTTCATACCGAGGAGTTCAAGAACGTCTTCCAGGCCAGCGTCGTCCGGGAGCTCCGATACCTTTTTCTTGAATTCCTTCATATCGAAGTTCTGCCCCTGGGGTCCCATATGCTGGCCGCCCTGACCCGGCATGAAGCCTTCCTGACCGTTGCCGCCGGGGAATCCTCCCTGACCTCCGGGTCCGAAGGCCTGTCCGCCGACAGAATTGCCCTGGTCACCCTTTTCGAGTTGCAGGGTCTCTCCGTTGACAATGACCTCGCCGTCTCTGTAAAGCACTCCCATTTCCGAATCGAAGGCGCTGTCCGGAACTCGTATGTTACTGACCGAGATCTTTCCTCCGTTTATGACGATGAATCCGTTGGAATCGACTCCGTCGCCTTCAGCTCCTTGGGCCGCGTTGATCGTGACCTCGCCTCCGTTGAAATATATTACGGATACGTAGTCCTCGTTGACGTTCATTCCGTCGTCCTGGGAATTTACCGTTATCTTTCCACCATTGAAAGCCATGTGGAGTTCGCTGTCTATACCTTCAAAACCGCCCGTTACGGAAAGAGTGCCCGTGCCCTCTTCACCGCCCTCTATGATCATGGATACGTAGGAGTAAAGAGCTCCGTCGGTCTTTCTCTGTTTTTTCTGTACCTTGACGGCCGACGCATCGTCTTCATCTTTGTATTTGGTCTTGAGCATCCTGAAGACGTTAGTCCCCGATACGCTGTTCTCCGTACCGTCGGCCACGACTATCTTCGCACCTGCTCCCGTTATGTCTATATCGGCATATGAGTTTTCTCTTTCCTCCCAGCCGTTGTCGCATTCGTAGACGCTGTAGAAGACTATTCCGGGAGCTACGCTGCATTCTATATCCGCTCCGTCGAGCACCAGGGTCACCTTGGCGCTTTCGTCGGCAAAGGTGTCGTCGGTATCACCCAGATCGATCCATATCTGGCCTTCCCATTCCCCTTTGAGGACGTAAGTGCCGGCCTCTGTGATGTGAAGGACCTTGTTTCCGGCCGCTTCCTCTTCAGTATGCATCATATATGAGGGGAAGCTGTTTCCGAGGACCGGAAGAGTGGTGAAGATGTAATCTCCGTTCTCTCCGTCGGTATAGTAATATGCGTATTCCCTTTCTCCGTCGTAGTTCACCAGAGTGAATCCGCTCTGATCGAGCTTGGGATAATAGTAAAGCTCGTGGTCTATATATACCGCAGAGCCTGTTTCAGGCTTGGTGCCCGTATAGTATTCGGCAGGAGCGTTCTTCACGTCGCTGTGGGAAACGGACGGATCGACGTGCCATGTATAGTCGGACTCTTCGATCTCTTTTCCGTCCAGAGTCGCGGTATCCCCGTTTAGAAGTATGACCCGCGAGTCAGGATAAATGCTCCTGATATCGGATATATCTCCGTTTTTATCCGCCTTGCCTGCGCAGGCTGCAAATGATACCGCAAGAGCGAGTATCAGAGTCAGCGCAAAGAGTTTCTTTAATTTCATTTTCTTTATCTCCTCGAGCAATCAAATTGCATATATTGGCAAAAGTATACAGCGTATATTTGTCGCTGATGTGAAGAAATCCTGCAGGGAAAAAGAAAAAGATCTGCGCCGTATATATAGCGCAGACCCTGCAAACATCATATAAAATTACTTTACCGTGATCTTTATGGCCCAGGTACTTACGCTGCTGTCAGCACTCCTAAAGTGGATGATGTAATCTCCTGCCGGAGTGTCGGACGCGACTTTGAGAAGACCGTAATAGTCCGTCTGAGGAGCCCAGGTGAAATGGCTGTCTCCGGTGAAGGAACAGGTCATGCATACATGTTCGCTCTTTGAACTACCGTCCTTACCAGAGGTGTCTTCTACAATAGATATTTCATCCTGGTTGCCGGCGCCTATGGTGAGGCCGTCCACGGAGATGTCTCTGCCTCCAGTATATGCGGTCAGGCTCTTCCCGTAGGCGTGTACCAGGACGTGGGCCTGATTATCGTAGGCATCGTTCGCGTAGATCATGGCCAGACCCACTATACGCGGCGTCACCATGCCGTTGCTGTCAACAGGAAGACGGATCGCGTCACTGGATCCCCAGGTTATGGTCTTGTCAGCCACAGCGTCGTTCTTGAAGCACAGCACACTTGCCGCATTGAAATATTCTCCCGCATTATAATCGATCTCCACGCTGTCCACGGAGAAATATATGCCGTTCGCCAGCCTTATCTCCATAGGAAGCTCCGCTTTCTTGTCTCCGCACTGTGCTACTATTGTGCAATTTCCTTCGGCTACGCCGTATACCATACCGTTTTCATCCACGGTGGCGATACTTGTATCGGTCGAACTGAAGACTATGTCCTTTCTGGCCGATTCCGGACTGACGTTTATATCCGGAGCTGCGGAGGTTTTTATCTGGATCCAGAACCAGTTGTTCACCCATGAAAGCGAATCGCACTGTACTGTCTCGGGAGGTTTGCTTTCTCCTCCGTTTCCGCCGCCATTGTTGTTTTCGCCGCCGTTGTTCTCACCGCCATTGTTGTTTTCGCCGCTGTTTGGATCGACCCACACAGCCTTAAGCGTTATATCCTCGTTCACAGCGGTCCCGAATTCGTAGTCGGCTCCGTTCAGAGTCCACTTATCGAAGATATATCCCGTCTTCTTAGGGGTATCAGGTTTCACCACTGCGGCGCCCTTGTTTATGACCTGGGCCTCAATATCGCTTCCGCCGTCAGTATCGAAGCTGACGGTGACCGTATCATCCTTGCCCTTCCCGCAGGATGCGAGGACGAAGATCATGGCAAGAGAGATAAATATGACCAAAAACTTCTTCATAATGTGAGCCTCCTTTCGTTACCGAATCTACTTCATTTTAACATTTTTTCGCACAAAAGAAAGATGAGGATATAATTGAAAGGATGGTCCAGGAGAGTAAAACTATCTTTGAAGAACTGAACTTCGAAATACTGCCGTACTTCGAAGTTCGTTAAGAGAATCTATATTGCTATCGGAACGGCACCCTCAGGGATGGGGCAAAGGTATTCCTTTCCTTCCATCCTTTTTTTATGCTCGTTCTTTGCTGCTTCTAATATATTTGGATCTTCGAAAAGATCTATGGCTGCGCAGGCAAGCACCTTTGAAGCCTGCACCGTGCCCTTGTCGCCTATGGTGCTTCCCCCGAAGGATACGTTCTGCCAGGAATGTCCCGGCGCGTCGGCCGCGAAGCACACTGTGTTGAACTGGACCGCCGGAGTCTCCCAGCTCACATCTCCCACGTCGGTAGACCCTGGGTGGAACTCGTCTCCGCTGTAGAAAGGCATGACGAAATCGTAAAGTCCTTCGGGACAGCCCTTTACCAGTTCCTTCACCTTTTCCGCTATATCCTTGTCGTACTGGGCACCCATGCCCGGAAGTTTTCCGTTCTTCTCATAGGTAGCGTACACCTTTGCAGCGAATTCCTTCTCTTCTTCGGTATGTTCCGGAAGAGGAACGTACTGAAGATTATCGTGCATAAGCTTTTCAAGGACCGTGTTGGGAACGGTATTGGCAGTTCCGTCTATGAACTGTCTCTCGTAGGTGGTTTCGGTCATCATGGCGGCGCCTTCAGCTATCTTGTCTACCCTTGCCTGAAGAGCGACAGAATCGGCTACGTCCACGCTCCTTACCATATACAGAACGGAGGCTTCGGGTTGCACCACGTTGGGCGATACCCCTCCGCCGTCTATTATGGCGTAGTGTATGCGGCAGTCTGCCGGCATGTGCTCCCTCAGGAATTGCACCCCTATGTTGAGCAGTTCCACCGCGTCAAGGGCTGACCTTCCCATCTCGGGATTGCCCGCCGCGTGTGCCGCGATACCTTTGTATTTGTAGAGCACCTGTATAGAAGAATTGCACGTACCGGTGCTCACCTCATTGGTATCTCCCGGATGCCAGGTAAGAGCACAGTCGAGACCTTTCCAGACTCCGTCTCTTGCCATGAATGCTTTGGCGGCTCCGCCTTCCTCTCCTGGGCATCCGAAGAGTATTACGGTGCCCTCTTTTCCGCTCTTTTCGAGGTAATCCTTGACGGCGCAGGCCGCACCGAAGGAGCCCGCTCCCAGCATGTTGTGTCCGCATCCGTGACCGGATCCTCCTGGGACGAGAGGCTTTTTCTCAGGGCAGAAAGCTTCCTGTGAAAGCCCGGAAAGAGCATCGTATTCAGCCAGTATACCGATGACCGGTTTTCCGCTCCCGAAAGAAGCCGTGAAAGCCGTATCTATGCCGGATATGCCCTTCTTTACTTCGAAGCCCATCTCCTGGCAGACGTTTACGTAAAGGTCCGCGCTCTTGAACTCCTTTAAAGAAAGTTCTGCATATCCCCATATCTTATGGGAAACCTCCGTGATCTTATCCGCTATGCCGTCTATATATTCTATTGCCTTGTCTTTTGCTTCCATTTTCTTTAGTAGAGCACTTTGCTCAGGAACTCCTTGGTCCTCGGGTTCTGAGGATTCGTGAACACATCTGAAGGCTTGCCGCCTTCCACTATGACTCCTCCGTCCATGAAGAGCACCCTGTCGGACACCTCTTTTGCGAAACCCATCTCGTGGGTGACGATGACGGAGGTCATTCCGGTCTTGACCAGATCCTTTATTACTTCCAGTACTTCGCCTACCATCTCGGGATCGAGAGCGGAAGTGGGCTCGTCGAAGAGCATCACGTCAGGCTCCATGGCCAGGGCCCTGACTATGGCGAGCCTCTGCTTCTGGCCGCCTGAAAGCCTTGCGGGATGATCGTTTATCTTGTCGATGAGGCCTACCCTTTCAAGCAGCTCCTTTGCCGCCTTATCAGCCTCTTCCTGGGTCTTCTTCTTGGTAAGAACGGGAGCCAGGGTTATGTTCTGGCCTACGGTCATATTTGGGAATACGTTGAAGTGCTGGAACACCATGCCCATCTTCTGCCTGTGCAGGTTTATATCCACGTTCTCGTCCGTTATATCCACGCCTTCGAAATATATGTGACCGCTGTCCGGGGTCTCCAGCATATTGAGGCACCTGAGGAAGGTGGACTTTCCTCCTCCCGACGGACCTATGATACTGACCACTTCGCCTTTGGCGATGTGCTCCGTAACGCCCTTTAAAACCTCGAGCTTTCCGTCCGGGTTATTGAAACTCTTTTTAAGATCTACTGTCCTAATCACTTTCCTTCAGCCTCCTTTCGAACTTTCCGAGGAAGAACGTCAGTATCTTCGTCAGAACGTAATATATGACCGCCAGTATGAAGAGGCATTCGAAAGTCAGGTAGGTAAGTCCTCTGACCACCAGGAAGGAGGTCATGACGTCGCCGATGAAGAAGGTAGACGCCAGGGAGGTATCCTTGATGATGGTTATGAACTCGTTGCCCAGGGCCGGCAGTATGTTCTTCAGGGCCTGGGGCAGTATGACCGACTTCATGGACTGGCCGTAGGTAAGGCCGAGGCTCCTTGCCGCGTCCATCTGGCCCACGTCAACGGCCTGTATGCCGGACCTGAAGGCCTCGGAAAGATAGCATCCGCTGTTTATGGCGAAGGCTATGGAAACGGCTATGAACTCCGATACCTCGAAGGGCAGGAGTTTGGGGACCAGGAAGTATCCCACGTAGATCTGCAGCAGCATAGGCGTTCCGCGTATGACGTCGACTATGGCTGCGCATATGCCTTTTAAGATTTTGAATTTGGACATCCTGCATACGCAGATTATCAGTCCTATGATGGCTCCGAAGAATACGGTTATGGCCGCCAGTGCTATGGTGTAGCTTACGCCGGTCACGAAGAATATCTTCCAGTAATTTTTGATGAGCTGAAATACTTTTATAAAACTCAAGAGATGGCTCCTTTTTTACTCAATGCCGCAGGCTCTCCTCACTTTGTTTAAGGAAAGCCTGCCGGATAAATATATGCTGTTTGAAAGGTTTCGATCCTATTATTCGATGTCGAGAACTTCTACTACGTTTCCTGCCTCGTCGTATACGACCATGTGGGCCGTGTCAGTACCTGCCATTACTTTGGCTGCCGTGTACCAGGTGTCGTAGTAACCTGCGTCCAGAGCTTTGGCAAGAGCTTCGTTTATGAGGGCGAGAAGAGCGTTGCTGTCCTTGTTCATCAGGATGACGTTGTTGCTCTGCTCGTCGTCCACTTCGAAGTCGAATCCGGAGAATGCGACGCCTTCATTGTTGCTCATGATGGCTTCGCCGTTGCCGTGGGCTACTGCCAGGGCGTCGATCTTGCCTTCGGTAAGAGCTATGACCGCCGTACCCAGATCAGTGAACTGCTTTACCGTCACGTCGGAGGGGAGCTGAGTCGTTACCAGGTTGTACTGGAGAGACGCTACCTGAGCGCCTACGGTCATTCCCGCGAAGCTCTCTGCCGTCGTGTACTTGCCTTCCTTATCCTTGGTCACGATGATGGACTGCTGAGTCTCGTTGTCTCCTGCATAGTAGTAATCGGAAAGATTGAAGTTTTCCTTCCTTTCGTCGGTGACCGAATATCCCGAGATGGAGCAGTCTACCGACTTGGACTGTACCGCCGCCTGGCAGGCGCCGAAGTCCATGGGCTTTATGACCAGCTCCAGACCCAGCTCGTCGGCCAGGAACTTAGCCAGGGATACGTCGAATCCCACGTACTGATCCTGTCCTGTCTTGGAGAGGTCCACGAACTCCATGGGAGCGAAGTCCGGAGATATGGCTACTGTGAATTTTCCTTCCGATACGGGAACGAAGGTGTCTCCGCTCTCCTGCTTTCCGCAGGCTGCGAAGGCGAATACCATTGTCATGGCGAGTAAAACGCATACAAACTTCTTCATTGAATTGATCTCCTTTATATATTCATAAAAATGCGAACAAATAAAAAACTTACGCATATATTACTCTTAAAAATGCATAAGTCAATAGGAAAATTCAAATTTTTTCGAATAAATTTTAAAATATTTAGATTTTATGCAATTTATATTGCATATTAGACCGTTTTATGCAATTTGCAATAAAAAAGAGCACTCCGGCTGACCAGGTCTTTGACCCCACACTTGCCTTTACCGGTATTTTACCGAGGACTTACTTCTAAACTATGCCATGATCACGGCTACTTTCTCTTCGCCGCTTACGTGGATCCCTTTGCCCATAGCTGGCTTGGACTTTCAACCTCAGACCCGGGAGTGCTCTTTGGATTATATCACATATATCACAATTTTAAGATGCTATCAGAGCTACAGAAGCTTCTTCAGTATCTTTCCTCTGGTGACCCCTACGGCCACTCCGATGACGAGAAACAGTACTGCATTGGCTATAAGGCCTGCGCCTACGCCCTTGCTGACCTTCTCTTCTATCTCTTTCTTCTCTTTTTCCATGATATATCCCCTTTTACTTTTTCTAAAGACTTGCTCCGAAGTCTTCCATCTTCTTAAGGAACTCTTCGCTCTTGTTGAGAGCTCCGTATGCGCAGAATACGCCCATGTCCTCCGCCTTGAAGTATTCCACGTTCTTTCTGTACTGCCAGACCGCCGCGTCGTATACTCCGTCGGATCCGGAACTTAAGAAAAGAGCGTACTTTGCCGCCGACGGTTTTCCTATGGCGAAGAACCTGCTTATGACGTTCTGGAGCTGGCCCGAGATGCTGTGATAATAGATGGGCGATGCGAAGACCACCATGTCGGCTTCCTTAAGAGCCGCTGTCACCTTTTCCATATCGTCTTCCTGAACGCACTTTCCGCCGTTCTTAAAGCATGCGGCGCATGCTTTGCAGGGTCCTATGTTCATGGTTCCAACGGGCAGAACGCATACATCGTGTTTTGCCGATGCACCCTTTGCGAAGGCTTCGACGTGAGCAGCCGTGTTCCCTTCGGCTCTCGGACTTCCGTTAAGTACAACTATCTTCATATATTTTTCCTCCTTAAGCTTTCAAGCTTTGTCCTTGAGATATCCCGTCGATACGGGGAATTCGAAATAGGTATCCGGGTAGGGTTCATCCTCCAGGGTGAAATGCCACCACTCGCAGTCTAAAGGCTTAAAGCCGTTCCTTACCATTACTTTCTGAAGCATCATGCGGTTTGCACGCTGCTCTTTCGTAACGCCTTCAAAATCCGGATGAGAAAGCTCTCCGAAGAAATCGAAGGGTCCTCCCATGTCGACTTCTTTCCCCGTCTTCATATCTATGAGGGTGAGATCCACGGTGCTTCCGCGGCTGTGGCTGGACATCTTTGCTATGTATCCCTTTTCGAAGAGTTCGGTCTTCTCAAGACCGGGATAGAAGTAGGGCTTCATCCTTACGTCCGTATCCTCTATGCCCCACAGGACGAAGTGGCGCACTGCCCCTGCCGGTCTGTAGGCATCGAAAACTTTCAGCCTGTAGCCCTGTACGTTCATCTCGGCTGATACGGCCTTAAGTGCCCTCGCCGCCTCCAGGGTGCACAGAGCCACCGGCTCTTCGTAGCCGTCTATGCGGTCTCCTATGAAATTGTAAGAAGAATAATAGCGTATCTCCTGGACTATGCCCGGGACGAAATCTCCCAGAACTACAAATCCGGAAGAATCCATATTCTCCTTAGTCTCGAAGCTGTTCATTTTTTAGTTACGCCGTCTCCGTAAATGGTGGTCCAGTCGTTCTTCATGGAAACGGGGACCCACCCGAATTCATCGCAGAGAGAATACATCTTGTCCGCCTTGCTCTGGTTTCCGTTCTCTCTTTCGAGATCGTCGCAGCAGAGCATGAAGGCAAGGCTCCTGTACTTGTTTCCGCTGGTCACGTATTCAGCCATGCTGGAATCTCCGGTGCTGTTCCCGAAGGAGAGCACGGGCTGCTGGCCTATCTCCTGTGCAATGACTGATACCTTGTTCATCTTGAGGTTCTTGATGATGAAATTGCCCCCGAGGACCACCACGTCATCGTCGTCGAAAACGTAGTTGAGGCCGTCCTCGCTTCCCTGGTCCCTGGCTATGAGGGTCTCGTCGGAGCCTATGATCTGGCGGGGCGGGACCTTGAGGGGAGAATCGTATACTATGCCCCTCACTATGAGGCGGTCAGTGCCGCTGACCACGTATACTGTGAAACCGTTTGCCTGCAGGCAGTCCACTATCTGGAGCATGGGCCTGTACCAGCCCTCGCCTCTGGTCATCCCTTCGTAGCTCGGCATGGGAGTCTTCTTGAACTCCTGTACGTAGGCGTTGAACTCCTCAAGGGTCATGCCGGAGAAGGACGTGGCTATGCATCTTCCGTGATCTACCTCGAGCCCCGAAACGGAAGCTCCGGTCTCGTTCTGAGCAACTATCTTATTTGCCGTTTCCTTTTCGAAATCTGTCGCCTTGTCTATATATCCAGGATCTTCAAGGACCCTGTGCACAAGGAGCATGTAATCGAAATAGTTGGGATCTGTCTCGCAGAAAAGAGTACCGTCAAGGTCGAATACGGCGATCCTGTCCTTTTCGGGAATAAAGTCCGGTCTGCTTTCGTCGGTCACTGCCTTTATGTATTCCTCAAAGGCTGCCTTTGCGGCAGAGCCTTCAGTCCAAAGATCGAGGGATACGGCCGGGGTATCCTCTTCAGCGCTTCCCTTTGGGTTCCACGCTATCTTTCCCATGGCAAAAAGCACTCCCGCCGCAAGGATCAGGGCAAGAGCAATGAGAGCTGCCGCTCTCCAGACGCTCACTGAGCTGTTTTTTTCATTCATTTTTTAGTTTTCCTTTGTATATATATTGTTTGTTATTCAGTATCGGAAGGTCTTCTTGTACCGCACTCGGAACAGAAAGGACCCTTGTTGGTATATCCGCAGGAGGGGCAGACCCATTCGCCGGGCTGCACTACCCCTTCCGTATACATCGGGAAGGGATCCGGATCGTCTATGATACCTATATGGCCGTTATCCGCCCCTTTGGGCGCGTAGACCTTCCAGGTGAAACTGCAGCATTTCTCTATGGCTCCGAAGGCTGAGAAACCGTCTTCGGGCATATCGTCGGAGCTTATCCTTACGGTATTTCCGTCTTCCATGAACTGGACCACGTAATATTCTCCCGTGATCGCCACTCCGTCCTTCCAGCTCTTCATGCCATGTCTGTTTACCTCGGCGAGACATTCGTAGAGGGTGGATTCAGGCACACGGCACACTCTCATCTGCTCTTCTTCGCCGTAGGATTTGGTGTACCTGGCAAGAAGAAGGTCGTGTCCGCCCTCCCAGCTGTAGAGGACGTATTCCGTATATCCGTCTCCTCCGTCGGTGCCCACGGTGGCTTCGTAATAGTCGAATAGCATGTTATCGCCGCTGACCATTTTCATAAGATCGTTTTCAGTGTATTCCACGGGCGGCTCGTAGACCATGGAGTTGTGGGAAGTGACCCAGAAGGTCACGTCTCTTTCCGGCATTGTGAAGGTGAACACGTAGCCTTCGCTGTCCGTATATCCCTTCTTCATATCGTCGGCGTCGCTGTAGAAGGAATAGTCCGTGTCCGTGGCCAGATAAGGATAGGTGACCTTCACCTCTTCGCCGGCGGCGTAGGATGTCTTCTTGGATTCGAAGCCTGAAGGAAGTTTTAAATCGTATTTCTGCTTTCCGCAGCCGAAAAGACTAAGCATGATGCACGCTCCTATAATGATCGATATATATTTTCTGTAAGTATTCTTTTTCATGGCAAGATCTCCTCAGGGGACGTAACTATCTTTCCCGCGCCGCGGGCCTTAAGGAACTCTTCCGTTCTGAACCCCCAGCTCACGCTGATATGATCTATGCCGGCGTTTTCAGCCGTCTGTATGTCCGTATCGGAATCTCCGATGTATATGCACTCTCTTTTCTCAAGGCCGAGCTCGTCCATGACCGCCAGCAGGCTGTCGGGAGCGGGCTTTCTTCTGATGCCTTCACGCTCGCCGAGGACCAGGCTGAAAACCCCTGGGAAGAAGCGGTCCATAAGAAGCTTAACGGCAAAGTCCGCCTTGTTCGATATGACGCAGAGGACCCTGCCCTTTTCCTTAAGGCCTTTCAGCATCTCCTCTATGCCCGGATAAGGCCTGGTCCTGTCCATATAGTGGACGCTGTAATAGTCTCTGAAATCCTTGAAAGCGCTATCAAGAACCTCTTCGGAAACGCCTTCCGGAAGGGATCTCTTCATGAGCAGCCTCATGCCGTCGCCCACGAAACTCCTGACCTCCGCAAGGCTCCTTTCGGGATAGCCTCCCTTTTTAAGGGCATAGTTCACCGCCGCGGCCAGATCTTCCAGAGTGTCCAGAAGAGTCCCGTCAAGATCGAAGATATACGCCTTCTTTTTCCTTCCCGATTCCAGGAGCTCCCTTTCGAAAGCTTCCGGTTCCTTAAGGTAGTAATCCTGATGGTATTCCTCGGCTCTGTAGAAATTCTTGTAGGGAAGAAGGGCTACGGCGCACTTCTTTCCCTGCTCCTCTTCCACGGCCTTTATCTTTGCTTCCGCAAGAGCTCTTTCCTCTTCGCAGGTATAGAAGATGGCAAGGGTATACGAGAAGCCCTTGTCTATGTACTGCCCTTCTGAGTCGAAGGGGTCCACGTTGGCGAAATATATGTCCAGAAGAGTCCCGTAGGACACTTCTTCCGGATCGTATTTCACCATAACGGTCTCCCTGTGCCCGGTCTTCTGGGCTTTCACGTCTTCGTAGCGGGGATTTTCCTCGTCGCCTCCGGCATAGCCGCAGACCACCTCCTCCGCTCCGTACATCTTGTATATGGGCGTGATGCACCAGAAGCATCCGCCCGCGAAATATGCGTATCTGTATTCCATATCCTAATTATGTCACAAATCTGACTCTTTTGTCACTTCGGCGTAAAGTTCTTTGTATTCTTCCCTGTCGTGCTTCCTCATGATGAATATCATCATGATCTCCCCGAGGCCCAGGGCCAGGACCAACGCCCAGGCTATGCGGGAGCCGCTTTTGTCGTACACGCTTCCCACCAGATTTCTGAGAAGCGCCCCTCCCATGGAAACGGAAACGCCCATGACTGACATTATCCTTCCCCTGTGGGAAGCGGGTATCCTTCTCGTAAGGAAGGGAGAAGAGGCAAGGGTGTTGAGTATCTCTCCCAAAGTGAACACGAAGATGGAAAGGTAGCAGAAGAATATGTTCTTCGTAAAGAACATGAAGAATACGAAGCCCGAAAGTATGAGGGTTTCTCCCAGGACCATCTTTCCCGTATCCCGGACCTTTCTGAAGAGCCTGGTCATGAGGGCTGTAAAGAGCACGACCTCTATGCAGTTGAGGCTCGTCATGGTGCCGTAGAGCACGGCGCCCCTGTCTCCGTGGACTATGCCCATATCGAGAGGCATGAGATAGTTCCACATCTCGTACACCGTATTGGCGAACATGCTGGCCAGGATATATATCCATATGACCCGGTGGCTCAGTATGTATTTAAGGGAAGATGCTCCCGATTCTATGTCCTTTTCATATATTCCCGCCGCGCTCTCGTCGGTCTCCCTGTGGGTATCCCTGATAAAGAAAGCTATGAGGAAGGTGCTGAGGGCTATGGATATGCCGTTGATGAGGAAAGCGAGGTTCAGGTGCTCGTTGAAGAGCAGCCCTCCTATGCTGGGCGAAAGCACCAGTCCCAGGTTTGCGCCAAGGTAGCTCAGGGAATATGCCCTCTCCCTGTCGGCGCCTACGGTGAAATCAGCCACCAGGGCGTCGTAGCTCGGCCACTCTATGGTCTGGAACAAAGAAGCAGCCGCAAATACCACTATAGCCCTGAAATTGATCTCCACCAGGCTGCAGTATATATAGCTTGCTATGGAAATTATGTCGCAGACGACTATTATGTTCTTCTTGCTGTACTTGTCCGCGAGCCTGCCCCCTATGAGGTTCATGGGCAGAGCCACTATGCTGAATATGAGCATATATGAAGCTATGGTGCCCGCTGACATCCCAAGCTTCTTGCTCAGGATAAGGGTGAACATGGGCCATATCATGGAGCCCATGTTGGTCATCATCCTTCCGATGAAAAGTATATAGAGCTCCCTGCGGAGCCCTCTGTATTGTTCGAATAATTTCATGACGTATATGCAGCCCTTAAGGGCTTTCCTTCTATATCCTTTCTTCCACGAAGAACACTTCCGATTCCGTGCTGCTCACCATTACGCTTTCCTGATGGAAGAAGACGCAAAGATCCTTTGAGATCTCTTCGATTATCTCTTTGGATGCGTCCACCAGCGTGAGCACCAGGCTGTTCTCCTCCACGTAGCTGCCGTCGTCGTGGAAATATCCTCCGTTCACCACGTTTACCGAAAAAGCCACGTGATAGTTCCTGCATACGTCTTTAAGTATGGATATATATTTATCCGTGGAGAACATCTGCTCCTTTGTAAGGGAATCATTCAATCCTACGTATATTTCTGTCTTTACCGTCTTTTTCATATATTTTCACCTCGGGGCTCCCGCGTCGTCGGCGCTGAGCCTGTCCCATCTGGACAGATTGGTCTTTACTCCCTTTCCGCTGCTTATGAAGACTATATCCCCCGACCTCCATGTGCCGTAGACGTTCTTTCCGTTCGTGTAATATATGGCGTCTCTTAAGACCGACCTGTGGGGCTGGTAATTGGGATTCTTCTTTGCGGCGCTTACGATGAAAAAGCCAGGGCGCAGATCCTTAAGCAGGCTGTTGGCGTCGCTGCTGCCGTGATGGCCCGCCACCACTACCGTAGGCTTAAGGTCGTAGCTTTTGAGCCTTTCCTCCATCTCCCTTTCAAGGTCTCCCGTGCAGAGGAAGGATGTGCTTCCGTATCTCAGGTAGGTCACGACGGAATTGTTGTTGGGTTCTTCGTTTCCGTCCTCTATATCGTATATATCCAGCACCGCTCCGCCGGGAAGCTCTATGCTCATTTCCGAATCTTCCTCGAAGGTCCCTCCGTCTTCCCTGACCGCGTTCTCGAAATACCAGAAATACCCCTGACCTTCGGCAAGGTCTCCGTATATAGTATGCTCTACGTCAAAGGCTTCGTAGACGTACTGAAGGCCGCCCACGTGATCCGCATGGCAGTGGGTGGCTATGACGTACTCGATTATCCCGTCCTTTGCGTAGGTCCCTATTTTCTCGGAAAGAGAAGCTCCGTTTTCGTAAGGTCCTCCGTCTATGAGTATCTGCATATCCCCTTGGGATATGAGCACCGAAAGACCCTGGCCCTGATCGAAGACCGCGTATATAAGCTCTTCGTCAGACGCAGGGAGAGGAAGAGGCTTCTTTCCTTCTTTCCTTAAAAAGAAAAGGAAAAGAAGAATAACAGCAGCCGTGATGAGCGCTGCGAATGCGATAGCCTTTCTTCTTTTAGCTTTGGTCCCTGGAGCCATGGAGAGCTATTCCTCTTCTTCCTGCCAGCCCTTGCACACGTCGACCCAGCCGGCCGCTTCCGTGACCTTTTCCAGTTCATCTAAAGTGAAGACCGCCGAAGAGTATTCGCTTCCCGCCGCGGGATACACTTTTTCGAATCTCTTCATGGATACGTCGAGCCAGATCTCCGTTCCTTCTTTGGCTCCGAAGGGGCATACCCCGCCGGGTCTGAAGCCCGTGAGCTCCTCAACCATGTCTCTTTGTATCATGGAGGGCTTGGTATGGAAAGCGGCCTTGAACTTTCCGCCGTTCACCTTTCCGTCGCCGGCCATGACTATGAGGACGGCCTTTCCGTCTACAATAAAGGACAGGGTCTTGGCTATCTCGGCCTCGCTGCAGCCTATCTGCTGCGCCGCGTGCTCCACCGTATCTATGCTCTCTTTATGCTGCGTGAGCCTGTCTTCGTATCCTTTTTTCGCGAGGAAGGCTCTTACTTTTTCGTTCATTATATTCTCCCTTCCGGGCTATATGAGCTGAAGACTCAGGGCTATGAGGAGCTGCCCAACGTAGTAGAGGCTCAGGTTCACAACCCTTAAGGAGAATTTGCTCTCGCTTCCGAAGGTGTTGAGTATGAGCACTATATCGCTTATGAGGAAGGATACGGCGCCCACCGCAAAGAGTACGTTATGAAGAGAGGGGTCTCCTACGAGTATTCCTATGGCTACGCAGGTCATCATCATTATGGCGCCTATATAGAAGACGCCGAAGATCTTGAAGGCCGCTGCCGCTGTTATCTGTCTGAATATCCATATGAGAGTGAGTACCGTCAGCACTGCTCCCGCTATGAGGCAGACCGTAAGGTTTGCACATTTCGGGATCAGAGCCAGAAGGTACATCACGTGTCCCGAAAGGAATACTAAGATTCCCACCAGGAATACTATCTTTCCCTTCTTTTCGAATACGAACCTTAGGTTGAGGAGCACGTCGGCTACGCAGCCCAGGATAAGGCCTATGACCACGTACTTGGCAAAGTTCTGATCTCTGGACATCTTGCTGCCCAGTATCCCCAGGGCAACGAATACGGCCGAGGCCATGCCTTTCAGCATCACCGCCGCGATATAGTTCTTAGCTTTTTCCTGGTAGATGAAAATTATCATCATGCCGAGGCACATGGCACATAAATACAGGTACTGCATACTGCTCTCCTTTCTCTAATATCTTTCAAGTCTTTCGGAAGGGGTCCCCTGAGGTATCACGTATCCGCATTCCGGGCATTTCTCGTCAGCGGTGGTCCTTCCGGTCTTATCCGCGCTTCCGCCCATGTACACGAAGACCTCCACCGCTTCTTTGCAGCGGGGGCACTTCACCTCAAGGAACTTGGGGGTCGCTTTGCCTTCCTGGCATCCTCTAACCGCTGACATAGGCATTTCGTTCATCCTTTCCGTCGAGGACTTCGCATATGAGCATCCACTTCCACCTGTGGAGCTGACCGTAGGTCTTCACGCTGGCAGGAGGATCCATATCGGTTTTCTGCACGCCGAAATCCCTGAGGAGCTTCCTTATCTCCGCAAGGTCCTGCGGCGTGTAAAGGCTCTTTCTCCTCTTGTCCACGCTGTACCATCTTTCGCTGTACATCTCGTAGGGTCTCATGGACCCGTAATAGTTAGTACCCATTTCCTTCGTCTTTCTTCTTCATAGATCTGAGTTCATTTTAACAGAAATCCCATCGGTTTTCGAAGCTTTCAGTCTTCGAATATGGACGCTATGTCCCTGAACAGCTCCGGCGCCTCCACCACTATGAGTGCAAGCTTTTCCCTTACTCTCGTTATGCCCTGATAGAAGAGGTTGGGATATATGTATTCGGTGCCGGGAGACGGAACGCCCTGCAGCCTTCCCTTTTCATCGTAGTAGAAGGAAGAATCCATGAGCATCACCACGCTGTCGAATTCCCTTCCGATGACGCTGTGGGTATCGAAATCCTCTTCGAATTCCGCGAAGGGGCTCACCCCTCCTGATGCCCTGGTATAGTTTATGAAGGTATAGCCCGCCTTCCTGTAGTATTCCAGGAGCAGCCTTGCTTCCTCGGCGTTCCCCGCGTAATTGATCCTTACGTCTCCGTAGTCCGTATGGCCTTTGGGCTTGTTGTCCAGATCCATTATGCGCAGTATGAAGGACCAGAGTTCCTTGTTGGTCCTTATCCTGTCGGAGAGTTTGTATTCCCCGGCGGTATCCAGGGCTTCTATCCTTCCGGCTATGTCGTGTTCTTTTTCGGAGGATGAAAGCACCTGCTGGGGATCCGTTGAGAATATGACAACCTGGCAGTTCTCAACGGCAGAAGAGCATATCTCTTCGAAGAGAGACGGCTCCATCCTGCAGGTCTCGTCTGTGAGTATGAAATGGAAATCTTTTAAAGGGAATCCCTTTCCCATTTCCTCTGAGGAGCGTATGTCCAGGTTCTCCACTTCTTCCCTTATCTTGAGCTGCCCTTTCTGCAGAGCTCCGCAGTGCACTACCAGGGTGCGTCCGTTCTTTGCGAAGGACCTTGCCGCATCGTAGAGGAGCAGAGTTTTACCTGTGCCGGGCTTGCCCGTCAGGTGAAAGAAGGCTCCCGAAAAGGACTTTTCCGCCGCGTTCATCAGTTCCTTCTTTATGACCGCCTGGGCCTGGGTCAGGAAGTACTCTCCCTGTATGAACCTCTCCGGTGTGTTCATGGGAGACACCAGATAGTTGGAAGGCTTGAAGAGGCTGTCTATTTCCGAAATGCATCCTTCGGCAGTCCTTTTCACCGCCGAAACTATCTCGGATATATCCGCCTCCGCCAGTTCGTCGTTCATGGACAGTTTCCAGCATTCCATGGTATCGGTGACCACGGTGAAGAGCTCCTGTCTCTTTCCGAGAAGATTGAGGTAATACCTGTTCTTCCTGAGCTGGTCCAGGATCTGGCTCTTGGGCACCTCCATGGATTTTAGCTCTATGTTGAGGCAGTATTTGTCCGTGACCCTTAAGAGATCGAATTCCTTCCCTATCCTGGATATGTTGTATCCGAAAAAGAATGAATCAAGTTCCCATACGCCGACACCTTCCTTAACGAGGGCATCCACCAAAAGACGGAGAGACCCCATCTCGTGGAGCTGGGTATATCTCTTGTCGTTGTCTCTGGACTGATGCCTCTTCACTATGTTGAAGGCCTCTTCGTCTCTTATCCTTGAAAGTGCGTATACGTTTACGGGTCCGGTCATATTTCTTTCCTATTCGTTGTTCTTTATGAGCGCCTTGTAATAGTCCACGGCGCCGGGCAGACTGTACGTATCCAGATATTCGTTGAGGCCGTGCATGCCCTTCATCTGAGCCGGTCCGTAGACTACGGGCGAGAAGCGTATACAGGCATCGCATATTTCCTGATAGAAGCGGGCGTCGGTGCCTCCTGTCATGACGTAGGGAATGACAGGAAGTCCCGGGAAGACCTCTTCTATGGTCTTTTCAACCACCTTGAAGGCCGGGCTGTGGGAATCCACCGGTTCGCAGGCCGGATAGGCGTCCACGATCTCCATCTCGAGACCGTACTTGTCCGCGAACTTCTTTACGGCCGCGTTGCTCTCTTCCATGTTCTGGTGGGGTATGTATCTTAAGTTGAGTATGAGGGATGCTTCCTGGGGCAGCACGTTGCATCCGTCGGAGCCCGACTGCATGGTCGGAGCTACGGTGGTGTGCAGAAGCGCAGCCGCCTGAGCCGAAATGGACGGCATCAGCATCTCGAGAAGGGGTTTGAACAGCCAGAGGTTCCCGAAGAGATATCTCATCCAGAAGGGCCCGTAGGGCGCCATGTTGGAAAACATCTCCCTTGCCTGGGTGTTCATCACCGATTTCATGGGGCTGTGCTTGGAAAGATCCGTGAGGAACTTTGAAAGCCTCACTATGGGCGAGTTCTTCGGAGGGTAGCTGGAATGTCCGCCGTTTGAGCGGGCTATGATCTTCAGGTTCCCCTGGCCCTTTTCCAGGACCCCTATCATGGCGTAGTTGCCCTTAAGGCCAGCCATGGGCTCGGTGACTACTGAGCCTCCCTCATCGTTGACTATATACGGCTTTACTCCTCTTCTTTTCAGCTCCGCCACCAGCTTCGGGCAGCCGTCACCGCCCACCTCTTCGGTGTTGGAGGAAGAGAGGTATACGTCCTGCTCGGGCACGTAGCCTTCTTTTAACAGTTCTTCCACGGCCTGGCAGAAAGCCATTACCGAACACTTGGTGTCGGCGCTTCCCCTGCCCCAGACCTTTCCGTTTTCTATATCTCCCGAGAAGGGCTCATGCTCCCAGGTCCCTTCCGCGGGCACCACGTCCTGATGGCCCATGAGGACCACGGGCCGTTCGGAGCTCTTTCCCTTCCAGTAAAGGAGCAGGCTTCCGTCAATCTCCGTCTTTTCCAGAGTCGAGAAGGTGAGCGGGAAAAGCTTTTCCAGTATCTTATGGAATTCGAGGAACTTTTCTCTCTGTATCTGGCCCTTGTACGATACTGTCTCGAAGCGTATCATCTCCGCCAGTTTTTCGGCGTATTCCTTTTCCCTTGCGGAGTCTTCCTTAGGGACCCAGCCCGCAGTCTTTGCGGGGGTCGCAAGGGTATGGACAAGAGCTGCAAGAAGAAGCAGCAGAAGAAGGCCAAGAAGGCTTAAAAGTATATATATCGCTATCATTCCTTATCTCCTTCCTTGGCCTTCCTTGCCTTTGCGAAGCTCAGGTAGGAAAGACCTATGGCGAGGGCGCCGCTGGGTATGACCATCATGCTGGTGGATCCTATGAGGGAGGGCACCAGGGTGAAGAGCAGCGTCATGAAGGCCAGGACAAGAAGGGCTACCTTCCTGTCGGCTCTGTAATACTTGCATGCCATGGCTCCGAAGAGGGCCGGGACCACGTTTTCGAAAGCCGGCTGAAGAGCCGGGGACTGAAGCACCGGCTGAAGGGGTATCATGAGAAGGACACCGAGAGCCAGCACTGCTATGGTAACGAGAGACGAGGTCGCTATGGAAAGCGTAGCCACTATCTCGTTCTCGGGAGTTCCGCTCTTTACGCCCACTATATCCCTGGCGTTTATGGCGCAGGGTATCTTCATGTTTATGAGGTTGCCCGTGATGAAGGCCAGGTAGCTGCCTCCCGCCCCCAGCATGGGCACGTATATGAGGTATTCCACTATCCCGCTGACCAGGTATACGAGGCCTACCGAGAGGAAGGCCCTTATGCAGGCCGGGATATCCGGCATGGCTTTCAGGTACATACCTATGACGAATGGCGCCGCCAGGAGCAGAGCCAGGACCAATACGGTAAAGATCCTTCCGAGGCTGTGAGTCCTTTCCAGGTATCTTCCGTAGGAAGCTTTGTTTTCATTCATATTTTCCATGATCTTCACCTCCTAAGCCGCGATCCTTCCGAGGAATATGGCGGCAGTCATGGCTATGAGCATGCTGCCCGCCACAGAGAAACTGTCCACCCACTCGGCGCCGGTCTTTTCCTTTATGCGGATGAAGACCGCCATGGCGAGGGCCGCCACGCAGGCCACGGCCAGGGGCAGCCAGCTGCCGCTGAAACTGAATGTGCCGTTCCCCGAGATTATATTCCCTATATAGCTGGCGATATACGCCGAAACGAGACCTATGAACATGGCCGTCATGGCCGTGTCTCCGAAACCGGAAAGGTCCACTTTTTTCTTTTTTCCCTCTTTCTTTTTGGCAGGAGCGGGAGAAGCAAGCCTGCTGCAGTAGGCCTTGCCGTTGAATATGACCAGGACCATGCCCCACATGATGCAGAAGCTCATGAGAAGAGCTATGGTAGCGAAGGCGCCGGGAGTCATATTGGCGATGGAAAGACCTCCTATGCCCGCGGCTTCAGAGGCCGCTTCGGCTACCTGAGTCTCGTAGTGGAGCGCTCCTATGACCGAAAGCCTGAGCCACGGCCAGGGCGTTCCAAGGCTTCCCGAAAGGGCTATGACGCCCAGGAGTATGCCTACGCTGGGGAGCACGGCGAAAGTGGCGCTGGCCGTAACGGCCCTCTTCATCTTTCCCGTGTCTATGCCCATAGCCTTTCCCATCCTGTAGGCCCTCACCGCGAAGACTACGCATATGACGGCTACGAAGAGGACTATCCCTCCGCATACCATGTACAGGAAGGGGCTGTTGAGTTTAGATAATAGTTCCATAGGCTTATTCCTCCTTTTTCAGTCTCTCTCCGAAAGGTCCGATACCTTTTCGAGAGTTTCGTATACGTGCATGTTGGGGCGGCCTTCTTCGAAATATCTGCTTTCGTCTCCGCCAAGATATCTGGTTATGAAAGCCCCTACGGCTCTGGATCTTGATTCTCCTCCGTAGCAGTGGATGAGCAGGGTCTCGGCTCCCGAGTGTTCCCTGACAAAACTCAGGATCTGCCCTGCCTGCTCTTCCGAGAAGAGCGCCGCGCCTTCCACGGGCCTGTCTATATCGTCAAAATACAATGTAAGGACGCCTTTGCAGGATGTGCTTTCCGTGAAGCGGAATCCGAAGCCTTCCGTGTGGGTATCCTGTATGGAGATCACCGCGTAAGTGTCTTTTCTTTCGGCAAATTCCTCGAGCCCCGCCGGATAATAATGATCCATCACGTAGTCGAAGGCGTCGTATACCGATCTTACCAATACTCTCTTCAAAATGCGTTCCTTTCAGTATATATGCAGATACGTTGATTTTTCCCTGATACCCATATCATACGACTTTTTCAATGGATAATAAAATGAATGTTGAGTATTTTTTTAAGTAATACGCCCCCTCCGGGGAAATATTGACAGGTCTGTTATTTCTCTATACACTTATATACGAAATGGAAGAAATTTTAACAGGTAAAGAACAATTACTGCCAAGGGCGACAGACGTAAAGCCTCTCGATGGCCATATTCTGCTTCTGACCTTCGATAACGGCGAGGTACGTGAATTCGATGCATCATCTATGATGGATATTCCCGCATACAAAGACCTTGCTTCCGTTTTTTGCGATGCCAGGATCGAATGCGGCACTGTCGTATGGCCCGGAGATATAGATGTTTCTCCGGATACTCTGTATCTCAGGAGCATACCCGTACCTAGTATCTGACCTCAGCTCATATATGCAGAAATAACGAAAGCCCGGCTTCATTGAAGCCGGGCCTGTTTTATATGCAATGTATATTCAACAAACTATGTCCGCCAGGACGCAGCCTGCCATCTTTATGAGATCCTCCGTTCCTATCTCCAGCTGGCAGCCGGGTCTTCCCGCGCTGACGAAGACCCGGTCGTAAAGCACCGCAGTCTCGTGCAGGAAGGTGGGAAACTGCTTCTTCATACCTATGGGCGAGCAGCCTCCGTGGACGTAACCTGTGAGAGGAAGAAGTTCTTTCTGCTTTATCATCTCCACGGACTTTTCCGAAGCCGCCTTCGCCGCTTTCTTAA
>JAFRIQ010000013.1 GCA_017432725.1 Bacillota bacterium | reverse complement strand
TTATATCTCCAATTCTAAGATGATGAATAATGTTGTACACTGACAGGGAAGCGTATGCGTATATCAATGGGTTAGGCGCTTCATCCCCTCCCTAATGCGAAGCCTTTGAGGAAGGGGAATTCGCGCTGTTTTTTCGTTAAAGGATCCGGAATTCCTTAAAGAATATGAAGCGCTGCAGCCTGAGCGGTCAGTAGTGCAGGCTATGATAGATGCAAGAAAAAGTCGGGGTTGACAGAGAAGGAATTGTCGGAACTGACGGGGATCGCTCAGGGCGATATCAGCAAACTTGAAAATGGAAACACAAATCCTTCAATCCGAACGCTTCAAAGACTTGCTGGCGCCATGGGGATGACTTTGTTTATCGCATTCGTACCGAAGTCTTCGGCAGCGAACGCATAGAAACACATATATGATGCAAGCCCTTCGGGGCTTGCTTTTGTATTGCATGGGTTTGTCACGGCTTACGGAAATGGAGTATAATCAGCGTAGAAAATAGCTGTATATATTCTAATCAAAAGGAGATATTTATGGAATTCAGCGAAGTCATAAGAAACAGATATTCATGCAAGAAATACGACGGCCGCAGCGTCGAAGAAGAAAAGCTCAATGCGGTACTTGAAGCGGGTCGGCTCGCTCCTACGGCAAAGAACCTGCAGGAACAGCATATCTACGTCATAAGGGGAGAAGAGAACCTGGCAAAGGCAGATACGGTTACTCCCTGCCGCTACGGAGCGCCGGTAGTTCTGCTGGTGGCCTATGACAGAGAAAACGTATTCACCTATCCCGGCGGAAGACAGGATTCGGGCATCGAGGACGCTGCCATAGTGGCGACCCATATGCTGCTGGCCGCAACCAACGAAGGCCTCGGCAGCTGCTGGATCAACATGATCGACACTGAAAAGGCTAAGGAAGTATTCGGACTTCCCGAGAAGGAAGAGGTACTCATGCTCATGGACCTTGGCTATCCTGCGGAAGGGACAGGGCCCCTTGCGAGCCATACGAAAAGAAAGGATCTTTCCGAGACCGTAACGTATATAGGATGAAAGAGCTTAAAGAAACTGAACTTAAGATAGGGGGCAGGGAATGCCTTATCTTTAGCTGCCAAGACCCCGAGGTCCTCATCGTAGAACCCTCCATGGGTTTTAGAGAAGCGGGGGAAGAAGCTGAAAAACTGAAAGAGGCGGGGGTGCCTTTTGCTTTTGCCGTATTCAGAACGGAGGACTGGAACAGGGAGCTGTCTCCCTGGAAGGCTCCTGCGGTCTTCGGAAACGAAGATTTCGGAGACGGGGCGGAAGAGACTCTTTCCTTCATAGAAAAGGATATGATCCCGGCTCTTAAAAAGAAAATCGGAGATATACCCGTAGCCTTGGGCGGATATTCCCTTGCGGGCTTCTTTGCCCTTTGGGCAGCTTACAGGACCGAAAGTTTTTCAGCAGCCGCGGCGGTGTCACCTTCCGTATGGTTTCCCGGCTGGATAGAATATGCTTCCGAGCGCAGTCCCAAGGCAAAGGCGATATACCTTAGCCTCGGGAAAAAGGAAGCGAAGACCAGGAACCCGGTCATGGCTACGGTGGCTGACTGCATAGAAAAGCAGTACTCGCTTCTTAAGAAAGCAGGCATAAAATGCGCGCTGGAATGGAACGAAGGGAACCACTTCAAAGACCCGGCGGAAAGAACAGCCAAGGGGATCCTTTGGTGTCTTAAGAACATTAAAGAAAAATGAAATACGATAAAGTCATAATCTTAAAAGACGGAAGAGAGTGCCGCATTAGGAATGCGGCCAGGGAAGACGGGGAAGGGGTCCTGAGGAATTTCCTTCTCACCCACGGCGAGACCGATTTCCTTACCTCCTATCCGGACGAATGCACCTTCACCGTGGAAGGCGAAGAAGAATATATGGAAAGAAAAGAAGCCAGCGAAAGAGAGGCCGAGATCGTAGCGGAGATCGACGGAGAGATAGTAGGCACCTCAGGCATAAGCAGCCTGGGAACTTACGACAAGCTGAAGCACAGAGCGGTCTTCGGCATAAGCGTGGCAAAGGAATACTGGGGCCTTGGCATAGGAAGGGCCCTCACGGAATGCTGCATCGAGTGCGCAAGGAAGGCCGGATACCTTCAGCTTGAACTGGAAGCGGTGGCGGACAACAAGGCGGCCTTAGCCCTTTACGAAAGCGCCGGTTTCAGGGAATACGGAAGGAACCCCAAAGCTTTCAGGTCGCGCATCAGCGGATGGCAGGAATGCGTTCTAATGCGCCTGGAACTCTGATGGAAAAGACGGAAAAGAAAATAGCAGAGCTGGTATCGGCAGACGGCGGAAGAGCGTACTACGTCGGCGGTTTCGTGCGCGACAAAATACTGGGCATAGAAAACAAAGACGTGGATATAGAGGTGTACGGCATAATGCCGGACAGGCTCCTTGAGATACTTAAAAAAGTGGGCGAGCCTCTGTCTTTCGGAAGCAGCTTCGGCATATATTCCCTGAAAGGGACGCATATAGACATTGCAATGCCGAGAAAAGAGCACGCCACGGGAAGAGGCCACAGGGATTTCGAAGTCTGTGTTGATCCTTTTTCAGATACGAAGAGCGCCGCGAGAAGGCGCGACTTCACCATGAACGCCCTCATGGAAGACGTGCTCACGGGAGAGATAGTAGACCACTTCGGAGGAAGGCAGGATATACAGGACAGGGTCATAAGGGACGTGGACGACGAAAGCTTCGCTGAAGATCCGTTAAGGGTCCTCCGGGGAGCCCAGTTCGCATCCCGCTTCGGATTCACCGTTGCCCCGGAGACCGTAGAGCTTTGCAAAGGCATAGACCTTTCGGCTCTTTCCAGAGAGAGGGTAGAAGAGGAACTCAAGAAAGCGCTTCTCAAAGGAAAAAAGCCTTCGGTATTCTTCGAAGTCTTAAGAGAAATGGATCAGCTGGATATATGGTTCCCGGAGCTCAAAAGCTGCATAGAGGTGCAGCAGGATCCCAAGTTCCATCCCGAAGGGAACGTGTGGAACCACAGCATGGAAGTCCTGGACAGGGCTGCAGCATACAGAGAAAGGGTCAGCGACCCATATTCCTTCATGCTCCTTGCCATGACCCACGACTTCGGAAAGATAAGCACCACCGAAATCATAGACGGCCGCATCCACGCCTACGGACACGAGACAGAAGGCCTACCCATAGCGGAGAAGTTCCTCAGGAGGATAACGGGAGAGACCGCGGTGATCGATTACGTTCTCAATATGCTGCCTCTTCACATGAAGCCCAACATGGTTGCATATTCAAAGTCTGCCGTAAAGGTCACCAACAGAATGTTCGACGAAGCAGCTTCGCCTTCCGACCTCATATACTTTTCCATGTGCGACAAACCCGTGCTCTCGGGAGACGATCCCTTCGAGGGAGACAGCGGCTTCCTCTTCGAAAGGCTGAAAGTATATGAAGAGACCATGGCAAAGCCCTACGTAAAGGGGCAGGACCTCATAGACGCAGGGCTTGAGCCGGGCCCATACTTTTCTGAGGTTTTGGAATACGCACATAAACTGAGACTTGCCGGCATAGACAAGGAAAACGCTCTCAAGCAGACCCTCTCCTATGCAAGGAAGATGCAGTAACGATAATATTTCGTATCGCAAGGGAACGCGCGGTATGGTAGTATAGAAGAAAACGCAGCAGGTAATTTTTAGAAAGAAACTATGGATCTAAACACAATCACAAGCGAACTTAAGAAAGTCATCAACGGAAAAGATGACGCACTGGAGAAGATCTTCATCTGTTTCATGGCAGACGGTCACATAATCATGGAGGACGTGCCGGGAACGGGAAAGACCACACTTGCCAAGGCATTCTCGAAAACTCTGGGACTTGAGGCTCACCGTCTGCAGTTCACAGCCGACGTAATGCCCTCCGATATCACCGGATATCAGACCTACAACCTTGAGAAGAGAGAAAACGAACTGGTTTTAGGACCTGTGTTCGGCTGCAACATCTTCCTCGCCGACGAAATAAACAGAGCTTCGTCCAAATCCCAGGCGGCGCTTCTGGAAGCCATGGAAGAAAGGCAGTCCACCCTTTCGGGAAACACGGTAAAGGTAGAAGACCCCTTCATGGTCATAGGCACCATGAACCCCTACGTTTCTCCGCTCTTCGGGATAAGCGCGCTTCCCCAGTCACAGCTGGACCGTTTCATGCTGGCCATAAGGCTGGGCTATCCTTCCAGAGAAGATTCCATCAAGATGATGCAGTCAAGAGACAGGATAGACCCGCTGTCACTGGTCACCTCCGTAACCAATAAGGCGGAGATACTCTCTACAAGGGAAGAAGTAAAGAAGGTACACGTGGACAACGACATCTACGATTACGTATGGCGTCTTGCCGACGCGTCGAGACATCACGTTAAGGTGGAGACGGGATTCTCCCCCAGAACCGAGCTTTCCCTCGTAAAGCTGGCCAAGACCAACGCCTTCTTCGCAGGAAGAGACTACGTGGTACCGGAAGACATACAGAGATTCTTTAAAGACGCGATCATACACAAGATCACCCTGAAAGACGACGACAATCTTCAGATAATCTCGGACAAGAGAGAGGAAGTGGTGGACGATATACTCAAATCCACCAAGGCGCCCGATCTCATCAGATAGGCCATGGTAATACTCTTTATCCTTGCCATGCTGCAGCTGAGAGCAGTCAAATATTACCCTGTTATCGATATAGTCATATTGATGACAGGTTTTTTGTGCCTTGTTTCAGCTGTGGTGACCTTCATAGCGTCGAGAAGGATAAAGATAAAGCTAGATGAAGTGGGCACCCGCTACGTGGAGGGCGAGTCTCTCAACTTGAGCGTGAACGTGGAGAGCTTCCGCTTCTGTCCGGATATAAAGATAAGCATAATGCGCTGGGTATCCCAGACGGGAAAGAAGAGAAAGATAAGGCTGAGGACAAAGGACCTTGGCGACGATCATAAGCTCCTCATCGAAGCACTTACCCCCGGCACCTATACCCTGGATATAGACAGAGCCGTATTCATCGGATATTTCCATGTGCTCAGGATCTTCAGAAGGATAAAGAACAATACCAAGTTCACGGTCTATCCCAAGCCCGAAGAGTTCGATTACGATAAGATGCCCAAGTTCAGGCAGAACGGCGACGGCATAACCACCATGCGCAGGGGCGACGACTACAGCGAGATATATGAGATAAGGGACTTCATGGACGGAGACGACATAAAGTACCTGCACCACGCCCTTTCCGCCAAGTACGGAAAGAACATGGTGAAGGTGGGTTCCAAGTCCGAAAGGATAATATATCTTTACTATATCCCCGACGGCATTTCCTTCGAGGAGACGGTGCCGCACCTCAGGAAGATAATGTACCTTTGCCAGAACAAGAAGGTAAGGGAAAACAATTCATTCTGTTTCGTTCAGTACAGGGGCGTCTGGAAGATAATCATAAACGACAGACAGCTCTATTCATTCATAGACCAGGTATACGCGGATCATGAAAGATAAGGCATTTCGCTTAGTAAACTCAATACCTGTATTCATTATGCTCATTACAGGCTTCATGCTGGTCTGCAACATGGCCGAGGTGAGCATAGATCTTAGATTGTCCTTATGCGGCCTTGGCATAATCTTAGGATCCTTCCTTTTCACCTGCCTTTTCCAGAGCAGGCACAAGGCCCTGAGGATAATCCTCAGGATCATATTCGCTTTGCTCACGCTTGCCTTCGTAGGATATCTTTTCAAAGACGTCATATACGACGTATATACCTACCTGAGCACAGGGGAAGTAGCGGGGATACGGGAAATATTGACTATGCTCCTGGCTATCCTGATGGCGATGAGATGGGAACTTTATCTCTTCGAGATAATCCTGGGTTCCTTCGTGCTGGTGACCCATATCCTGTCCGGGCTCATCTTCAGAAAGCAGTGGTATCCGGCGGTCATCTTCGCCTGCATAATCTGCTGCTTCATAGCCGGCATATATATCGGTTACGGCACAGGCGACCTTATACTGTGCATGCCCGTCTTTTTCTGCATACTGTTCATACTCTTCTGCAGGAACCTCTACATAAAGAAGAACGGGGACATCCCCGCCCAGGCTCTGGCGGCCCTGCTGCTGGCAGCCGCTTTCGGAGTCGCCTTCCTTCTTTATCCTAAATTCGAGACCGTGGAGAATCCTCCCGTCATGAGGCTGGATATACTGGATCCCATCATGAACGAGGCTTTCGGATACGAAAAGGAAGCCTACGACAGGGTCATAAAAGACAAAAAGATAGGCGCCATAAACAACAAAGCATTCGACAGCAAAGACGACCAGGTGCTCTTTACCTACAGCGGTGACGTCAAGGTAAAGCGTTTCATAGCATACGATTTCGACTATTACGATCCCGAGGCCAAAGCCTTCATCATAGCCGACAAGGAATATATGGAACTGGAAGTTCCCCGGGAAAAGCACAACGTGAACGCGACCATAACTCCGTACTACAGCGAAGCTCTGGCCGGTGAGGAAGGCCTTCCCGTATACGATCTCATTCCCGATTTCAAATACATAAACGTAAGGTCCTACAGAAAAGACAGCGTGCTGATGATACCCCACAGCATGTATTTCCTCATAGACGAATCCCTTTATCCCAGCGTAGCCTATGAAGACAAGGTCATAGTCCTGGACAACACGGGGCTTCCCTTCACCCCAATGTACAACGAATATACCTACGCCGTGGATGAAAGCAATATCTACAAGAAGCTCACGCCGCAGATGGTATATGAGTACGACAGGTGGGGCAACATTGCCTCCTCAAAGATCACCTGGCTCAACGGAAGGTACTATCCGTATTTTGAGGCGGAATATCTCGACGTTCCCGAGGAAATGACCGAAGGACTGGAGATTTTCGTCGAGAAGTACGGACTGAGCAGAAGGGACGATCCGGTAAAGATCGCGAAAAGAGTCGAAGAGATATTCAACAGCGAATACGTATATACCAACAAGCCGGCAGAGCTAAGGAAAGGGCAGGATCCCGTGCTGTATTTCCTGAACGTATCCCATCAGGGATATTCCAGGCATTTCGCCGCGGCCAAGACTTTGGTCTACCGCTACCTGGGTATACCCGCCAGGTTCGTTGTGGGCTACTATACGGAAAAGAAGGAGGTATCCTTAAAAGACGAACTAAAGGGGCTTCAGTTCAGCGACGTGCCCGATGAAAAGGGCATAGTCGTAAGAAGCAGCGACGAGTTCGCCTGGTGCGATATACTCATAAACAGGAACTGGACCGCTTCGGACGATCTGCGCATATTCGATTTGTCTAACAACCTCCAGGTTATAGAGATCAAGGGCAGCATCACTGACGCGATGGAGGAAGCAGACGATCTTCCGCCTCCGCCGCCTCCTGAAGACGACGGCAGCGACCAGCAGGGGCCCAACGGCTCTGAACCTCCGGGACAGAGCGAAAAGCCCGGCGGAGACTCAGGTATAGTGACGGGTCCCAACGGCGATATATCCAACGCCAACGAAGATCCTGCAAGCGACTATTCTCAGCTTTGCATAGTTTTCCGCAGCGACCAAAGGAACATAGACCGCTTCAGGCAGTATGCCTACGGCGATTTCGATCCGGCTGCTTCGTCCTTCAAATATGACACGGATCTTTATGATTTCCCGGATATAGACAGCAGGAGCCTGTTCGTAAATTACGATCCGGGATATCTGGACAGCACGGTCACGGTCAACTCCTACGTGCTTACCAATTCGCTGTTCACTCCATGCAGCAGCACCATATACGCGGAGGGCGTATACGCTTACTACGACAGAGCTCTGCTCTTCGGCAACATGGCCAAAGCGTATACCGTGCTTTATCATACGCCGGACGGAAGCAAGGGATACGAGAGCGAAGAATACGACGAATTCGTAAACGATAAGTACCTCAGAGTCCCCGATTCCATGGTGGATCCTCTCAGGAACTTCCTCATAAGCCGGGGCATAGATCCGGACAGTCCGGACAAGCGGGGCATAATAGAAAACATCAAGTGGATATTCCAGAATGAGTTCTACTACTCCAGGTATTCCATACCGGAACTTCCCGGAGGCGAGAACGCAGTTCTGTATTTCCTGAATTCTTCGAAGACGGGCAAATGCATCCACTATGCGTCATCGGCTACTCTCCTTTTCAGAGTCTGCGGTATACCGGCAAGGTACGTCACGGGCTACACGGTGCACGAATACGATGAGGAAGGATTCGGCTACTGCTACGCAGTGGATGCCCACGCCTGGCCCGAAGTATATCTGAGCGGACAGGGATGGCGCTGCGAAGAGGTGACTCTGGGCACCGAAATAGAAGCTCCGCCAGAGATCTTCCCTGAGGAAATGACCGAAGAATTCGTGACCCCCGAGGAAATGGACGTTCCGGTGGTGGATTTCGAGGAAGCGGAAATAGAGGAGCTTGAAAAGCATCAGACGCCTACGCAGCAGGATCCCGAGGGGAACAAGATAGATAAGCGCAGCACCTTCCAGAAGATACTGCAAAGCGCAGCCTTCAAGGCTATATCGATACTGCTTGCCGTCTGCGTATGCGCAGCGGTCCTGACAGTGCTTCTTAAGAAACTGTACTTAAAGATAAGGATAAAGCTCTCCAGAAACAGCAGGATAAACTTGAGCGCAAGGCCAATTGAAAAGGAAGACGCTCTTACTGAAGAATCTTACGAGATGCTGGAAAAACTCCGTTACTCCTGCCACGAAGCCACGGAAGAGGACGAAGCCCTCATTACAGGCAACTACGACGAGCTCATTAAGAGCCTTAAGGCCAGGAGAAAATATCTCAGGATCCTGGGCATCAGGATATCTCTGTTCCTTAAGACCGTAGGGGAGAGCGTAAGAAAGAAATAACGGAAATATACAAAGAAGCCAACCAAAAAGCGAGGAAAGGGAAATGAAATACGCGTTTACAAACGGGATACTGCTGGACGGGACAAAAGATATGGAGCCTGTTTCAGGGAAAGTGGTATTTACTGACGGAGAAAAGATCGAAAAGATTGCGGACGCAGGGGCATCCATGGAAGGATACGAGGCAGTGGACCTTAAAGGCGCCTACCTTCTTCCGGGACTCATAGACCTGCATGTGCATCTGGCATCCAGCGGCAAGCCTCCCAAAAGAGACAAGAAGCCGCCCAACTACAAACTCCTCTTCGACGTACTGTCCAAGAACAAGCTTGCTCTGGCGGTAATAAAGAAACTGACCGCAAACTATGCCGAAACGGAGCTCATGAGCGGAGTTACGACCATCAGGACCGTGGCGGGCATTCTGGATATGGACGGAAGGGTAAGAGACGATATAAACGCGGGCAGGATCACCGGGCCCCGGATCCTTGCGGCCAATACGGGTATATCCGTACCCGGAGGCCATTTCGCGGGATCCATAGCGACCGAAGCTTCGTCTCCTGAAGAGGCGAGAGAGCACGTGAGGCAGATCGCCGCAACGAAGCCCGACCTCATTAAGCTCATGATAACCGGCGGAGTAATGGATTCTTCCGCGGACGGAGAGCCGGGAGTGCTCCGCATGCCTCCCGAGATGGTGAAAGCTGCCTGCGAGGAAGCACACGCTCTCGGATACAAAGTAGCCGCCCACGTGGAAAGCCCCGAAGGAGTCAGGGTAGCTCTCGAGAACGGTGTCGATACGGTAGAGCACGGCGCAGAGCCTGACGACGAGATCATAAGGCTGTTCAAGGAAAAGAGAGCGGCGGTCATATGCACCATATCTCCTGCACGTCCCTATGCGGATTTCGAGCTATCGGAAAGCCACGCTCTTCCCATAGCCAAGAAAAACGGCAAGATAGTGATGGACGGAGTCATAGACTGCGCCAGAAGATGCCTGGATGAAGGAGTGCCCGTAGGTATGGGAAACGACGTGGGCTGCCCCTTTGTTCTCCATTACAACTTCTGGAGAGAACTCTGTTACTTCCATAAATACCTGGGCGTATCCAATTCGTATTCCCTTTATACGGCGACTCTGGGCAACGCGAAGATAGCCGGTATAGACCAGGAGACGGGAAGCATAGAAGAAGGAAAGAGCGCGGATATGATAGTAGTAAAGGAAGATCCGCTGAAAGATCTTTCCGCTCTGAGGAACGTGTCCATGGTAGTCGCCAGGGGCAAACTCATCAGAGATCCAAAGGTAAAGAAGATAAAAGACGTAGACGATCTTCTCGACAGATACATGTGAGGAGATATAGAAAAATGATCCAGACTCCGGTCCGATTCGGACCGGAGTCTTTGTAACTATAAATAGTTGCAAAAATGTAGAAGGAGGTATAATATTTTCTTCGGGAGGGTCTCATATGAAAAATACTATCGAATACAGAGGATATGTAGGGAGCGTGGAATTTTCCGAAGTTGACGGAGTCTTTTTCGGAAAGGTTCTCGGTATACGTTCTCTCATTTCCTATGAAGGAACTGATGCTAAGGAACTGATCGCTGATTTTCACGGCGCGGTAGACGGATATATCTCGCTTTGCGAAGAAAAAGGCACGCTGCCTGAAACTCCGTATAAGGGCAGCTTCAACGTGCGTTTCAAAAGTCCTGAACTCCACAGAAGGGCTGCCGTATATGCGCTCTCTCACGATATGAGTCTCAACAGTTTCGTCGAATACTGCGTTGGGAAAGAACTCGACGCTGTACATGCCTGAATGCATTGATTGGCCTACGTACTTTTTGATACAATCTAAATCGACCGGCCGTATGCCGGCATAAGGGGGATATATGTCCATCCATATAGTATTCGTACAACCTGAGATACCTTCCAACACGGGAAATATAGCCAGGACCTGCGCAGCCACGGACAGCGTGCTGCATCTGGTAAGACCTATGGGCTTTACTCTGGACGACAAGTACTTGAAAAGAGCGGGCCTTGATTATTGGCCTTACGTTAAACTGGAGGTGCACGACAGCCTGGAAGATTTCCTTGAGGAATATAAAGGGCGCCGCATGTGGCTGGCTACTACCAAAGGAAAGCAGCTTTACACAGACGTCTCCTACGAAGACGGAGACATGATACTCTTCGGCAGGGAGACGGCGGGCCTTCCGAGAGATTTCATCGAAAGCCATATGGACAGGGCAGTCAGGATACCCATGAGCGAGGATACGAGGCTCAGATCCTTCAATCTGGCCAATTCCGCCAACGTTATACTCTTCGAAGCCTTAAGACAGCTGGGCTTCCCGGGGCTCGAATAGGAGACAGAAATGTTCGTAAACGCAATAGATAAGGTAAGCGCCTTTACAAGGCCCATAATGTTCATAACCAGGAACTACGGCTCCGGAAACATAGTTCCGGGCCTGGGCACCATGTTCTTCGTAAACGGAAAAGGAGCGGCGGTCACCTGCAAGCACGTGGCGTCCATGATACTCAACGCCGACAGGGTCAACGCCAATTACGCAAAGTTCAGAGAGGAAAGAGCAGCCTTAAACGCAGGCAATCCTTCCGCAGCGAAGAAGGGACTTAAGCTGCTGGAAAAGAAGTACGGTCTTACTCCGGACGCCGCAGCCAATATGAAGGTCAAATTCCTGGACGTTCC
Organism: Bacillota bacterium; assembly: GCA_017432725.1. Taxonomy (GTDB): domain Bacteria; phylum Bacillota; class Clostridia; order Peptostreptococcales; family Anaerovoracaceae; genus RUG13409. The sequence continues at coordinate 1,958 of JAFRIQ010000013.1, read as the reverse complement.
CAGCCCCTTCGGCAAGTTCACCGTGCATATGCATCCCAAGTACGACCTGGCCGTGATAATCTTCGGAGGCTGGTCGAAGCTCAATTACGACGCATCGGGCATAGCCCTCCTGGGAGACGGCAATATGGTGAAGCAGGGAAAAAGCCTCTGCAGGCTCGGATATCCTTTCCCGGAATTCTCCAACTACGTATACAACAGAGATACCGACGATATAGAGTGGACGGAAGACAGGATGAACGTCCCCAGGTTTCCCATAGACGGCATAGTCACGAGGCACATTGCCAACGACCAGGGAGAAGTCTTCGGCATAGAGATGAGCACCCCGGGCCTCAGGGGCCAGAGCGGCGGGCCGCTTTTCGACACCGATGGGGTCATTTACGGCATGCAGTTCGCCACCCAGCATCTGCACCTTGGATTCGACATGGAGAACAGGCAGATGAGGATCAACGGCAAAGAAAAGCTCATAAACAACCAGCCCTTCCTTCACGTGGGGCAGTGCCTACACGTGAACGTCATAAAGGAATTCCTGGATTCTCTGGGAATAGAGTACAGAACGGTTTAAGGAGAAGAAAAATGTTTATTGAAGTCAACGGTATAGAACTGTTCTACGAGAAGACCGGCGAAGGCCGGCCTCTCGTGATGGTCCACGGGAACGGAGAAGATCACAGCATATTCAGGGAAGCTTCGGAGGTCCTCGGAAAGGATTACAGCTGCTACCTTGTGGACAGCAGGAATCACGGAAAGAGCACGAAAACCAAAGAGCTCCGCTACGAAGTCATGGCGGAGGACATGATAGCTTTCATGGAGGCTCTGGACCTTCAGGACGCGGTATTCTACGGCTTTTCCGACGGAGGCATCATAGGGCTCATGGCAGCCGCAAAATGCAGCCGCATAAGCACCCTCATAGTCAGCGGGGCCAATTTGACCCCGGACGGTGTCAAGCCATGGCTTAAGGCGTTCATCAAGTTCAAGTATTTCTTCTCAAAGGATCCCAAACTCGCCCTGATGCTCAACGAACCTCATATTCCGGATGAGCTTCTCAGAAGCATAAAGGCACAGACCCTGGTCCTTGCGGGAAGCAGAGACCTCGTTACGGAAGAGGAAACAAGACATATAGCGGAAACGGTGCCGGGAGCAAAGCTCAAGATACTCAAGGGCGAAGGCCACGGCTCTTACATAGTACACAAGACGAAGATAGCGGAGCTTATCAAGGAGTTTGTAACATGGGGACAGTAAAGAACAAAACATATATAGCGAGCCTTTGCAGGAACGGTATCCTGGGAGGCGGGATATACGTGGAAGAAGAAGGCGTTCGCTACCGCACGGGCAAAGTAACCGTTCCGGCTAAGTTCAGGAACCTTCTTATGAGGTACGAAGATATTTCGGAGACGGTACCTGACACCTTCGGCCTGCTTCCCACGGTCAGCATAAAAATGAAAGACGGCGAAAGCTACAGATTCCTTGTTTTCGGAAGAAAGAGCTTCATTGAGGCCGTAAAAAGCCATGAAAACAGCTAAAGACAAAACCAACGCCATGAGGCTCCTTGATGCTGCGGGCATCGTTTACGAAAGCTACAGTTACGAGCCCGATACCTCTCTCAGCGGAGAAGAGATAGCGGCCATACTTGGAGAGGATCCCTGCCGCGTGTTCAAGACCCTGGTCACCAGGGGAAAGAGCGGTGCATACTACGTCTTCGAAGTGCCCGTGAATGCCGAACTGGATCTTAAGAAAGCGGCGAAGGCGGCTTCGGAAAAGTCTGTAGAAATGATAAAGCAGAAAGAGCTTCTCCCTCTCACCGGCTACGTTCACGGAGGCTGCTCGCCCATAGGAATGATATGAAACCTTCCTGAAGGGGAACTATTGCCCTGACCGGGAGCGGGCAATGAAGTTTGTGGAACAGTTTTCACTGGATGACTGGAATAAACAGCTGCTGTCCTTCATTGGCCCCGGTGCTGTGG
>JAFRIQ010000012.1 GCA_017432725.1 Bacillota bacterium | reverse complement strand
GCTCTTTTGATCATCTCCATGGGCACCGGGTTTATAGCCGGTTCGCCTACGGCCTGCTTGAGCCCGGGCTTCGTTACCCTGCCCACGCCAAGGCCTCCGTCAACGTGCACTCCCGGTTCCCTGGACCAGGAAACGGAGGAATATACCATGACTCCTGCCGTTGCGTCGGGATCGTCTCCGCTGAACTTCTGTATGGCGCAGCTTGCCTTCCCTTCTTCCAGCACGGGTTCCAGCACCTCCAGGTTCAGCTCAATACCTTTGGGCGTCATGATCCTCACTCTTTCGGGTATCTTTCCGGAAGCCAGCATAGTTGCGGCCGCCTTGGTGGCCGCGGCTGCGCAGGTGCCCGTGGTATATCCGAAACGGAGCTTCTTTCCGTTCTTTACGGCGTAATATTCTTCTATGCCTGTTTTTCCGCTCATTTCAGAACCTCTTTCAGGGCTTCTATGAATACTGCGTTTTCTTCATGGCTCCTCACCGCGATGCGGCAGTCGCCGTCTTCAAGTCCGTGATAATTGCTGCAGTCCCTTATGAGGAGACCTTTTTTCAGCATCTTTGCGTAAAGCCCCGGAAGTCCGCATATCATGATGAAATTGGCGGCTCCCGGTATATGTTTTACCCCGAGGGCGCTAAGCTCCCGGAGCAGGTATTTCTTTTCTTCGAAAATCTTTTCCCTGGTTTCATTGACCCATTTCCCGCAGCAGAGGGCCGCACAGCCCGCTGCCTGGGCAACGGCCGAGACGTTCCAGGGCTGCACTATGGAGCACATCCTTTCGAGCATATCCCTGTCCTTGCAGATACCGTATCCGAGGCGCACCCCCGCCATGCCGTAAAGCTTGGTGAAGGCATTGAGAAGGAAGACCCTGTCTCCGTCTCTCAGCTGGGTATATACGGAAGAACAGCTGCCCTCTTCCGAAAGAGACACGAAGCACTCGTCCAGGAAAAGCCAGGTCCCCGTCTCTCTGCATCTGGTGATGATCTTGAAGAGCAGAGCCCTGTCTATGGGCTGTCCCGTGGGATTGTTGGGATTACACAGCATGAGAAGATCCGTGTCTTCCGTGATCTTCCCGAGAAGGTCGTCCGTAAGGACGAAGCCGTTCTCTCTTTCCAGCATGTATAGCTCCGTCTCTTTTCCGTAGACCTTGAGTGCGCTTTCATATTCGGAAAACGAAGGTACGGGAAGCAGAGTCTTCTCAGGCCTTAGAGCTTCGACGAACTGGAATATGAGCTCCGCGGCTCCGTTGCCGCAGACTATCTCGTCTTCCGGCGCGCCTATGCGCTCGGAGAGCATCTTTCTCAACCGGCCGCAGTAGGGGTCCGGGTAGACCGAAACGGTTTCGGCAGAATCCGCTATGGCCTTCTTTACCGCATCCGGCGTGCCGTAGGGATTCACGTTGGCTGAAAAATCGTACTTTATGCTGTTTTTGTAGATGTCACCGCCGTGACCGTAAGAGTTTCCTATGATCATATCGTTAAAAGCATCCCTATGATCTCAAATGCCGCAAGGCAGATGATACTGGTAATGTACATGAGCCTGCATGCTCTGCATATATCTTCTCCTTCTATGGATCTGTCCGGATCTCCCATAGTCGGTTTTTCATAAAGCTTGCCGAAATAGTAGGCGTTGCCGCCAAGCTGCACCCTGAGGGCGCCGGCGCATACGCTTTCCGTCTGAGCCGAATTGGGGCTGGAATGGTTCCTTCTGTCTCTTCTCCATACCCTGGCCGCATTGGGACCGTCGGCCCCGCTCATCAGGTACGCGGCGGCTATCATGGCAACTGCCGATACGCGGGAGGGGATATAGTTGAAGACGTCGTCCAGCTTTGCAGAAAAACGCCCGAAGTTTATGTATCTGTCGTTTTTGTATCCTACCATGGAGTCCATGGTATTGACGGCCTTGTATACGAAACCCCCTATGGGCCCGCCTATGAGCATCCACAGCATGGGCGCTATGACGCCGTCGGAGGTGTTTTCAGCCACCGTTTCAACGGCGGCCTTTACGACCTGCTCTTCGGAAAGATCCTGGGTGTCTCTTCCCACGAGCATGCCCACCTGCTTCCTTCCGGCCTCAAGTCCTTCTTCTTTCAAAGCTTTCAGGACCTTTTTCGCTTCGTCAGCAAGGCATTTCGCCGCGAAGATCTGCCAGCTCATCACCGTGCAGACAGCAAAACAAAGCCATGGGCTTATGGCTTTGGAAACGAAGACAAGAAGGGAGGAGACCGCTGCCGTCAGCAGGAGCACCGTAAGGTTCATGCACAGCCCTGCCCTTCTTTCCCCTGCTTCAGTCGCGGGGAACAGCTTCCTGTATTTCTTTTCGAAGAAACTGATCGCCTTCCCTATGAGGACCACCGGATGGGGAAGCCCCGCGGGGTCTCCCAGCACGCAGTCTATGAGAAAGCCAAGGAGCATAGCTCCCAGAAAGATCCTGTACATCCTTTGTTTACAGACCGGCTTTCGAGCTGACCAGTTTGCCGTCAGCTCTCGCCTTTTCCTCCAGTCTTTCGAGTATCTTTGCCCCTTTGGGGAAACCTGCGCAGATGACTTCGTCGCAATTGTCCATAAGGGCGGCTGCTCTTTCGAAATCCTCTTCAGTCGTTTCCGTGAAAGCGGGGACTGAGACCACCTCCTGAGCCAGATATCTGGCCACGTGGTAGTCTATATCGTTTTCGTAAATGATTCCGGCATAGAAAGGCTTTTCTTCCTTCTGAAGCCTTCTGAAAACGTTTATGCCGTTTCCGCAGGAAGCTATGACGAAGGTCTTCGCTTCCCCTTCGGGCCTCGGAAGCTCCACGCTTCCGAAGGCTATATTGTACGAACCTTTTTCCATGCCGTAGAGGTCCGTGATTATTTCCGTTTTGAATATGTCTTCCGGCGTGCCGAAATTGGATATGGTCTCGCCCTTGACGCACACGACCTTGTCGGATATCTTCTGGGCAAGATCTATCTCATGAAGGGACATGATCACCGTGATGCCCTTTTCCTTGGACATGGAGCGGAGTATCGAAAGAAGCTCCAGTTTATGCTTTATGTCAAGGAAAGAGGTTGGCTCGTCAAGGACTATTATCTCGGGTTCCTGGCATATGGCCCTTGCGAGGAGTATCCTCTGCCTCTGGCCGTCGGAAATGGAATGGAAATCCCTTCCCGCCAGTTCCTCGGCGTGGACTCTTCGCATGGCGGCGAAGACCTTTTCCCTGTCTTCCTCAGAAAGTATGCCAAGAGAATTGGTATACGGATATCTGCCCGTCGCAACCACGTCGTAGCAGGTCAGAAGCTCTCCTTTTATACGCTCCGTAAGGACGACGGACACTTTCTTAGCCAGGTCTTTGAAACTCATGTGCCGTACTGAAGCGTCTGCTATGTGGGCGTCTCCCGAGATCATTTCAAGATGCTTCGTGATGCTCTTGAGTATGGTGGATTTGCCCGCTCCGTTGGGGCCTATGAGGGAGAGTATCTCGCCCTTTTCTATTTCTATGTTTATGTCGTGTATGAGGACGTTCCCGTCATAGCCTACGGAAAGGTCTGAGGTTTTGAAATAGTATCCCATGGCCTTACCTCTCCTGCTTCTTAATGAGCATGACTATGACTATAGGGGCGCCGAAGATGGCAGTCACCGTGCTTATGGAAAGCTCCGTGGGAGCGAAAGCAACTCTGGCTATATAGTCGCAGAGCATGCAGAACACGGCCCCGCCCATGAAGGAGGCAGGGATCACCACTATGGGCTTTGCCGTATTGAGCAGCATCTTGACTATATGGGGCACCGCTATACCTACGAAGGATATTGGTCCTGCGAAGGCCGTGACAGTGCCTGCGAGAAAGCTTGAGAGCATTATGAGGACTATCCTGAAGGTCTTCACGTTGACTCCCATGCTCTGGGCATAGGATTCGCCCATCTGGTATGCGCTTATGGGTTTGGCCAGAAGGAATACCACCGCGAAGGTAGCCAGCACTATGACCGATGATATGAGAACGTCATCCCAGTCCATACCGGAGAAGCTTCCCCTCGACCAGTTGTGGAGGTTGACTATATCGGCGTCCTTTGCGAAGGTCACTATGAATTCGGTGATGGCCGTGCAGATATAGCTGATCATGATGCCCGCAACGAGAAGCATGGACATCTGCCTTATGGACCTGGCCGCCAGAAGCACGAAGCCCATGGAAATGAGAGCTCCGGCAAAAGCCGCGGCCACCATCATGATGGAAGATACGCTTTTGACGTAGCTGAGGACTATGATCATCATCACCGCTACGAAAAGCTTGGACCCCGCGGATATACCTAAAACGAAAGGTCCTGCGATGGGATTTCCGAAATATGTCTGGAGCAGGAAGCCCGCCAGGGCCAGAGCCCCGCCGAGCACGGCAGCCGTGATCATTCTCGGCATCCTCAGCTTCCAGATGATATTGTATGCCGTCGTTTCGCCCGCACCTTCTCTTAGGAATATGATCCTGGCGATCTCCCTTACGGGGATGTGCACCGAACCGGAGTTGATATTCCATACCACGAGCAGAAACATAACTATGGCAAGACCGACGAACACGCCAGTGTATCTGGCATAGGCCGCCGGTCCGGTTTTGATTTCTTTTAACGAGCTTGTTTTCATTATTTCAGTCTGTGTATGTAGTTCAGGTTCTCGCCGTCTCCGGCCGTACCTGTGATTATCTTGTTCATATCCTCTATGATGCTTCCCATCTTATCGGTCTCCTGGTACATACTCTTGCTGGTGCACCAGACTTCGCCGTCTTTGGAAGCCTTGAACGAGGGCAGCACGTTGCTCAGATCGTAGAACTGCTCCATCGTATGCAGCTCCGATGCGATACTGCTGTTGTATATGATTATGTCGGCGTCTGCAGCGCGGCTGTAGAATTCCTCCATACTCATGTTCACCGAGGATAATTTGGAGTCGACTTCAAGATCCTTGAGAGCATATTCTCCGCCCGCAAGTTCTATCATGGCGGGGATGTATCCCTCGCCTGCATAGGTGACCACGTTCCCTCTGCTGTTGACGTAGAAGAACGCTACGGTCCTACCCGTGTTGGGCTGGGATCCCAGGTCCCTTACTTTTTCAGCCTGCTCATCGTATGCTCTCTTTGCCGCTTCCGGCTCGCCTATGATCTCTCCGAAAAGCTTGATCCATTCGGTCCTTCCCATGGGATGGTTCTCATAGGTCGAGCGCTCCACCATTACTGGTATGCCCAGTTCCTCGAGCTTTTCCTTCACCTCGGGGGTGTGATAGATCATGGTGGACTCTATGGCAAGATCGCAATTTCCCGCAATGAGGATCTCATAGTCGGGAGCGCTGTAATGTCCCGCGTATACTATCTTTCCCTCTTCCATAGCCTTATTGGCCTCTTCCGTCGACCATTCACCGGCCTCAAGACCGGAATAAGCGATGCGGTCCAGCGCTTTCATACCGTTGAAATGAGCCATTACGGAGGTGGCGGGGAGATAGATGTGCTCTATGGGCTGATTGAGGACCACCGTGTCTTTAGCCACGTCCTTGGGAGCCTTCTTCCCTTCGGGCACCACGAAGATGTTATCCCCGTTGTTTATTGTTATATACGAATACCCGCCCTGATACCTATATATAGTGAACTCGGTCGCGAACTCTGTTTCGACTGTCTCTTCGTATCTGAGTCCGTCGAACTGGGGTACGTCTCCCGATGCCTCTTCCTGCTTGCTGCAGGAAGAAAGGCAGAATATCATTGCCAGGGCAAGGCACAGCGCGATGGTTTTCTTCATTGCTGTTGTTCCTTACCTTTTCTTAGATGGAAGAATATCGTGACGCCAAGTACCAGCACCACCGCGGCTCCCGCCGCGACGTAGCTGAGTATCTCTCTTCTTCTGGCCGCTTCGGCAGCAGCTTTTTCAGCCGCCTCTTTCACTTCCTTGAAAATATCTTCCGCGCTCTGGAGCTTGGAAAGATTCTTGAGTTCTTTTGCCTCGTCTTCCGTCAGTTCGGAAACGGCTTTCTTTGCCGCTTCGATATCGGCTTCGGATTCGAGCCCTATGTCGTCTCCGATCTTCTCGATGAGAGCGTCTGCGTCTGCTATCTTCTTTTCTATGGCTTCGAAAGCTTTTTCCGCATCTTCGAGCACTGCGAGATTCTTAAGTCCCTTCTGCTCTTCTTCGCTGAATGCGTTCACCGCTTCCCTAGCGCTTTCGATAGCAGCCTTGGAGCCTATGCTCACCTCGCCTATCTGTCCGATGAGTTCGTCCGCTGCGGCCAGCTTCTTCTCGAGCTCGGCCTTTGCTATCTCTTCGGGCGAAGGTCCGTAAGATGCCTGCGGTACTCCCGAAAGATCGAGATAGACCGTATAGGTTATCTCGTGAGGCGCGGACATAGCCGTCGTATCCGCCGTGAAGCTGAAAGTGCTTCCCGGATAGTTGATATAGAAGACGGAGTTTCCGCTTCCTACGGCGTTCACCTTTGCCCCGGTAACGGGATCATAGCAATAATCGTAGTTTCCGCTGGTCATAGTAAGAGCGACGGTGGAAACATATCCTCCGCTCACTGTTACCGTAGCGGACGCTACGCCGCCTCTTCCGCTGCCGCCTTCGCAGCTCATTCCGACATAATATGTGCCGTCCTGATAGGAGGCAAACACTGAAATCGTTGACGTAAAAATGAGGCAAAGCACCAGGGCCAGAGTGGCCCCGATGCTAAGCGCTTTTTTCAAAGCTTTATTCATATCTTTCCTTGCTGATGTAATACATTGAAACTAACATTGAGAACGAGAGGACCAGCATGATCCAGTAGTTCGTTACAGGATCTCCCGTATTCGGAGCGACTTTCTTGACGCTGAAGCTGGCTTCGGCAAATCCGTCTTCGAATAACGCTGTGATAGTCTGCTCTCCACCGCTAAGAGTTGCGATATATTCTCCGGAAAGGGTGATCACCGTGCTTCCGGCTTCAGCCTTGTAGTGTTTGGGATCTACTGTCTTTCCGTTGATGTTGAGTCCGGTGAACTTATCGAAATCGCCGTCTGCTTTGAAAACGAGGTCCCCGGCCTTCTTTTCATCCCATTCGGCTCCTGCGCCTTCGATGAAGTTGTACTGCCTTACGAAGTTGTCTGCGGAGAAGTTCAGCTTCTTGTGAGACCACTGATCATAGGTTTCAGAATGACCAGCTACAAGCACCCATGTGTAAAGTTTCTCAAAGGGTACCTCAAAATGATAATTCGGCTTGTTATTTTCCGGATTTATTGACGCCTGTCCGGCAACAGCTTCGGAAACTTTTACTTCCTCTGATGTCCACAGATGGTCAGTATTCTCTTTGGATACGGCTCCGTTGGGCATATGGAGAAGTTTGTCTCCGATGTAGATGGCATTGTACCCTGTACCGCTGAGGTACATATCGAGAACAGCGCTGCCGTCTTCTTTTACCACAAGAGTTGCCTTGATACATCTGAACATCTTGTTTCCTTCAGTGATCTTTTCGGAATCCACGGGAACGTACGTTCCGGGATCCAGAGTCACTTCAACGCCGCTGTTGAGCTCATTGGTGATCTCATCGGTACCGGGCTGTGGGTCGGGTTCAGCAGTCTTTTCAACAAGAGCAGCGACTGCGTCATTTATAGCCTTTGCCATTGCGTCGACTTCACTTTGTTCAGACGCTTTCTTTCCGCGAACAACTGCTGCTACAGCATCTGTAACGGCCTTCGCAGATTCCTCGGTATACTTGCTCAAATCTGCAGGAACACTGGCAATAGCTGCGTCAACTGCTGAATAATCGGCATCTTATTCGCTCGCACTGGGGTCGGTAACATGAAGAGTTATATTGTAATGCACTATTTTGGGATCTCCACCCATAGCAGTTGTAGTTGCATTGACGGTAAACTGTTCGTTCAGTTTGACAGGGATCGTTACCGTTGCAGTCTTTTCTTGTGTATCAATCACTGTGTCATAAACGGTATCATCTTCTTCAATAGTTACCTGTGTTATGCTTTTGCTACCAAACTGCATCTGCGCTGTGGCTTTGCCGTTGGAAACGGTTATACCAAGACAACTGACCGTTACTCTCTCCGTGCTTCCATCCACACTATTCGCCGTATATGTACCGTCGGGGAATGTAGTGGAGTTGTCAAATGTTGCAGCGAACCCGGGCACTGCCGCAAGTACCATGACCAGCATAAGGACTATAGCCGTGATCCTCGTCATGGATGACATGATAGATTTTTTAGACTTCATTTTTTATGAGTCCCTCCTATAAAATTAATAACTAGGGCAATAAAAATGCCCCCTTCCCGGAAGGCGGCAACGCATCGGAAACAGGAGCCTCCGTTTCATGAAGACCGGTGTTTCCGTATGGCAAAGGGCTTTCACAGGAAGCATCTTACCTTAGATCTCAGCAGGTTTCCTGGCTGACAGATCGTCGCTTGCCGCACCTTCTCATGCATACGCACAATGGTATCCGCGGCTCGCTCCCTGCTCACAGTGACCGGATCGCTCGGGACTTACACCCGATTCCCTTTCACCCGTTTGCACGGCACTGAAATCCGTACTTTATTATATATGCTGCATATACCTTGGTCAAGGAAAAGCAGGCAAAGAAAAAGCGGAAAGCGCAAGGCCTTCCGCCGTTTTTTCCTTTATTCATTGGCGCTGCTGACGCCGCCTACTCAGCCTTGAGAAGTTCCTCGCTCATGGCGGGATTTATCGTTTCTCCTGACATGACCGCTATGCTCCCGCACCTAAGAGCCGTATCGACCGTCTCCTCGGGAGAAAGCCCCTGTATATATGAATAGACGAGCCCCGCCGTAAAGGCGTCTCCGGCGCCTGAAGCGTTGACCATCTCTTCCACTGCGGCCGGTGTCCTGAAAAAGGAATATCCTTCGCTGTCAGCATAGTAGCAGCCCCTCGCTCCGAGAGATACCGCAACTTCCCGAACTCCTTCACGCAGCAGCTTTTCGCATGCCGCCTGTATATCCCTGTCCGTAAGGCATTCCATGCCCGTTATTGCCTCGAGCTCCATACGGTTGGGCTTTATGCAGTAGAAGCGTCCGGCTATGTCTTTTATTCTCTTCGCTTTAGCCGTAGATACTGGATCTATGAAGATCGGCGTATCACCGGAAAGCTCCGTGAGCCTTTTAAGCTGCTCCTCCGTCAGATTGGTATCGCACACTATGGCGTCTGCCGCTTTCAGGTCGGTCTCCGCCGCCTCAATATATGAAAGAGGCATATGTTCGAGTATCTCCGCATCGCAGGCGCCTACGAACATATCTCCTTCGCCGTCTATGAGAGCTATGTATGAGGAGCTGTACTCTTCGCCGCTCCTGAAGACGTGGTCCGTCTTTATTCCCGCCGCGCTGCATGAACGCAGTATCTCGTCTCCGAAAACGTCTTTCCCCACCGCCGTGAGCATGGAACAGCAAAGGCCCAGCTTCGCAAGGTTATCGAGGATGTTGCGGGTGACTCCTCCTGGAGAAAGCAAAAGCCGGCCGGGGTTTGAATCGTGGAGCACGTAGTCTCCCGAAATCTTAAGATGCACGTCCATGTTGGCCCCGCCGACTCCCAATATATTTTTTCCGTTTTCTTTTCTTTTAATGCTCATAGGTAAACCTTGCGGTCATCACCGTGCTGCCGTCCGGAAGGAAGGCGCCGAACTCCGTTCCCGTTTCAGTGTTCCGTCTCTTTATGCTGAGCGCATCGCCTTCTTTGCACTGCAGGCTGTAGAATATCTCAACTTCCCTTATGCCGCGCCCCGCAAGCTCCGAACTCGGTATGAAGCTCATGACAGCTCTTGAATAGGCCGCATTGTTCATATGGCCTACGAAATCCACGTCCGTGGGACTCACGGTATATATACCGGCATCGAAGCCGTCCGAAAAATCCTTAGCTACCTTTCTCATCCTGTCGTCAAAAAGCCTTCCCTTAGGAGAGACTATTTCAGGAGTGATGTATTCTTTTATGGGCATTATTTTTTTGCAGCCTTCGGTGGCTACCAGCCACTCGGTCTCGCCTATGACCAGAGGGTTGCCCTCTTTATCCTCGAGCACGTATTCCCTGTTTCCGTAAAGGCGTGAGGGTTCCGTGAACCAGGTCCTTACGCGGACCCTTTCCATCATGGCAGGTCTTTTAAGGAATCTTACGCGATTCTTCCCTATGATCCAGTAAAGCCCCATGTCCATCATCTTGTAGACACCGAGGCCGAAAGCGTCCTCGTGGAGCGTAGCCGTATCCATGAAGATATCGAGGGCTCCGGTGACGCTCAAATGTCCGCTCCCGTCGCACAGGCTCAGAAGTATGTCCCGGTCCAGTTCGTATTCCTTCATTACTTGAGGCCCTTCCTGAGTTCTGAACGGAAATTGCTGTTCTCGAAATAGAATTCGAAGAATGCCTTCACCTCTTCAAGGGTCGCCGGATGAGCATCGTCATACATGCTGTTGTAGACGCTCACCGCGCCGGCGGTGATGAAATCCAGAAGATGTCTTGCCGTAGGCAGGAAATCCTCGCGGAATTTCGATCCCGATTTCTTCAGTATGGCTTCCTTTATGTTCGCGGAGATCTTGTTGTAAAGTCTTGCGTATATCCCGGAATCATACAGGAGGTGGAGGAGATCGTTGTGTCTTTGGAGACCTTCCGCTATACCCGAATAAAGGGCCGCGGGATCGTCAAGGAGCGTCTCGAAGGGAACGTCGTCGACGAAGGAAAGCACCCAGTTGGAGCAGTTGTTCTCCAGTTCGTCTATGACCGAATCTATGCTGCTGTAATGATTGTAAAAAGTCTTTCTGTTTATATCCGCAGCTTCTGTGAGTTCTGAAACAGTTATATCCGAAACCGACTTGGTCTCCATAAGTCTGAGAAGAGTGTTCGTTATGGCATTTTTCGATTTATTGACTCTTCTGTCCTGTTTCTGATGTTTCATTTCGTAATTTCCTCCAAATCCTACTAAAAACGGAAATGCTGTGTATTAATCTACATATTACCGACTTTTTGCCCATTGTTATGGGCTCAAACATATAATAATATACATGTGCGTAAGTTTCAAATGGAGATTACAATAATTTTGCTTGCAGGAAGCAGCCTTTTTTCCGGCGGAGTTTCCTGCGGCTTTTACTGTTTACGGAGGAAGATATGATAACAGCGAAAACCCCCTGGAAAGATCACATCGGCGACATGCCTTTCACCCTCGATTACTTTCAGGGCACCATGTTCGAAGGGCTCGAGCGTCAGGCTCAGCTCCACCCAGGCAATATAGCCTTTGACTTCATGGGCAAATCCACTACCTACAGAGAGATGATAAAGGGCATCGAAAAATGCGCCAGATCCCTCAAGACCATAGGCATACGAGAAGGAGACAAGGTCACCATAGCCCTGCCCAACTGCCCCCAGGCCATATACATGTTCTACGCAGTGAACCTGGTAGGCGGCATAGCCAACATGGTGCATCCCCTTTCTTCTGAAAAGGAACTCGAGTTCTATATCAACGAATCCAACAGCGTGACCGTCGTGACCCTCGACCAGTTCTACGGAAAGTTCGAGGCCATCAGGCAGAACACCAAGGTCGTCAACATCGTTATCGCGAGGATCAAAGACGAGCTCACAAGGCCCATGAGAGCCGGATATATGCTCACCGAAGGAAGAAAGATACAGAAAATACCCGCGGATGCTCCCGTCATCATGTGGGATAAGTTCATGCAGCTTGGAAAGGCATGCTTCTGGAACTACAAAGTCGAAAGAAAAGCCGAAGACCCGGCGGTCATACTCTACTCAGGCGGCACAACGGGCACCACGAAGGGCATACTCCTTTCGAACCGCAATTTCAACGCTTTGGCCCAGCAGGTCATCGCTGCGAACCCCATGTTCAGGCCCGGAGACAAGATGCTGGCGGCAATGCCGATCTTCCACGGATTCGGTCTTGGAGTATGCATACACACCATGCTCTTTTCCGGCGGACGCTGCATACTGGTACCCAGATTCACGCCCGCTTCCTACGCAAAACTGATGGTAAAGAAAAAGGTCAATTTCATAGCCGGAGTTCCTACCCTCTATGAAGCCCTCCTCAGGCTTCCCGGCATGGAGCACGCGGACCTTTCTTCTCTCAAGGGCGTATTCTCCGGCGGAGATTCCCTCTCCATAGAGCTGAAGAAGAAACTCGACAAATATCTCTCCGGCTGCGGATGCCCCGTACAGGTAAGAGAAGGCTACGGCACCACGGAGACCGTAACGGCATGCTGCCTTACTCCGAGGCACATGTACAAGGAAGGAAGCATAGGGCTTCCCTTCCCCGACACGTATATCAAGATCGTCGAACCCGGCACGGACAAGGAAGTCCCCTACGGCGAAGAAGGCGAGATACTCCTGGCAGGCCCCACCGTCATGATGGAATACGTGGGACATCCCGAAGAGACCGCGAACACACTGAGAAAGCATGCGGACGGACTCACCTGGGTATATACGGGAGACCTGGGCACCATGGACGAGGAAGGCTTCATCTACTTCAAGGGAAGAAGCAAGAGGATGATAGTATCCTCCGGATACAACATCTATCCCGCCCAGCTGGAAAACGTTTTCGACGCCTCCGACCTCATTTCCATGAGCTGCGTCATAGGCATACCCGACGACTACAAGATGCAGGCAGTAAAAGTGTTCTGCGTCCTGAAACCCGGAGTACCCAAGACCGACGAAACGAAGGAAGCCATCATGGCCTACGCCAGAAAGAACATAGCCAAGTATTCTCTCCCCAAGGAGATAGAATTCAGAGACGAGCTTCCGAAGACCCTGGTAGGAAAGGTAGCCTACCGCGTCCTCGAGGAAGAGGAAAAGGCCAAACTGGAAAAAGAGAAAAAGGAAGCCTAAAAGAAAAGATAAGAAAAAGATCCCCTCGGGGATCTTTTTTCATCCCCTTGATGATTTCAGGCACCGCTTCCGGTCATGAGGACTTTGCTCATTGAGAAGAAGCCCGTTTCTGTGATAGTATTTCAATGATGGAAAATATATCAGGGACAAAAGGATATACAGCAAAAGACAGGATAGAAAGAAGCCTCCTCAAGGCGGGAAGAAACTACCCCTCTTTAAGAGAGCCCCTCTCTCTTGTAAAGATCTATGTCTCAGAGAACGCTTTCCTTGCAACAGACGGTCTCGATATATACTGCGGCGAAAAGCAGCAGCCTTCGGACGAAGACGTGCAGCACCTGCTCGTGCACTGCATATACAGGCATATGCTGCCGCCGGAAAAGGCGTTGCCCCTCTATTGGGACCTGGCCTGCGACATATCAGCCGAATATATACGAAGCCTTCTCTTCCCTTCGGAAGAGAAAAAAGACCGGGAGCTGAGAACATATATAGAGGACGTACTCCCCGAAGGAACGAAGCCTCAGAATGCCCCGTCCGTATACCGCGCTCTCATGGACATGTTCGAAGACGATACGGAAAGGCTAAAGGGCCTTTTCAGAAGAGATGACCACAGCCTCTGGTACAGTCCGGAGCGTGCCATAGCAAATCTGTCTGAAAAGCTCCCCCTGTCTCCTGCGGACGCAGAGGAAGTATCGGAACCTGCACCCTACAGGTCTATAGGAGAAGACGTCTCCCACCGGTACCTGGAAGAAATGCTCACCGAGCGCTGGTATTCAGCCGACGAGATAGCAGCCGGCGAGACGAAGACCAACCGCTACGGCCTGGCTCCAGGCAGCAGAGAAGAAAAAATGGTCCTGAGACGGGAAGGCAAATACGACTTCTCGAAATACCTGCGGCGTTTCTCCAGTACCTGGGAAGAGATGAAACTGGACTTCGGCGCCTTTGACTACATCCCCTATTACTACGGTATGAAACGCTACGGCAACATGCCCCTCATAGAGCCTCTGGAATACAGCGAAAGCCACAAGATAGAAGATCTGGTCATAGCCATAGACACCTCCGGTTCCTGCTCGAAAGAGACGGTGGAACGCTTCCTCTCGGAGATCGAAGGCATACTCATGCAAAGGGACTTCTTCTTCAAGAAGATGAACGTGCATATAGTGCAGTGCGATTCGAAGGTGCAGTCCCACGTACAGATCCATTCCTATGAGGAATGGACCAGGTACATCAAGGAATTGACCGTAAAAGGAAGAGGAGGCACCGACTTCAATCCCGTATTCGATCTGGTCGACCGTTTAAGGCAAAGAGGGAAACTTAAGAATCTGAAAGGCCTTCTCTATTTCACGGACGGAGACGGCGTATATCCGGAAAAGAAAACGCCCTATGAAACGGCCTTCGTCTTTACGACAAGAGCAGCCCTCGCCTTTCCGCATCCCGATTGGATAACGCCTCTTTGTCTCGATATGGAAGGTCCCAAAGTACCGAAGATAATAGCCGCATCTCTTGGCGGAGATATACTCGAAAGAAGAAAAACAGGAGATAAAAGATGAATATACAGGAAGCAAAACAGGAGATAAAGCGCAGCCTGAGAGCCTATGCCAAAAGAGATGAAAGCGGAGCTCTGCGCATACCGCCGGAAAAACAGAGACCTCTTCTCCTCATAGGACCTCCCGGCATAGGAAAAACGGCCATAATGAAACAGATATCGCAGGAAACAGGCTGCGGCCTCGTAGCCTATTCCATGACTCACCATACGAGGCAGAGCGCCATAGGCCTTCCTTTCATAAGCCAGAAAGAATACGGAGGAAAGAGCTGGTCCGTCACAGAATATACCATGAGCGAGATCGTGGCCTCCATTTATGAATATATGGAAAGGACGGGCAAAAAGGAAGGCATACTCTTCCTTGACGAGATCAACTGCGTCTCTGAAACTCTCGCGCCCGTAATGCTGCAGCTCCTCCAGAACAAGACCTTCGGAAATACCCCTCTTCCCGAAGGCTGGGTCATAGTAGCCGCGGGCAACCCTCCGGAATACAACAGATCCGTAAGGGAGCTGGACATGGTCACCCTGGACAGGGTCAAGAACATGGAGATAGAAGCGGATCTTTCCGTATGGATGGATTACGCAAGAGAGCACGGCGTCCATCCCGCAATAAGGTCCTATCTATGCACCTATCCCGATCACTTCTACAGTATCAAGGATACGGACAGAGGGCAGCTCTTCGTTACTGCAAGGGGCTGGGAAGACCTCTCTCTTATGCTCCTCTCCTATGAAGAGGACGGGACGGAAGTCGGTCCGGATTGGTTCCTTCAGTATTTGCAGCACGACGATATAGCCAGGTCCTTCGGGCTCTATTACGGCCTCTACAGACACTTCTCTGAGAACACGGACGAAGACAGACTCCCGGAAATGCTGCTCTCGAAACCCGAAGAACTGAAAAGTTTGAGCCTCAGCGAATGCCTTTCTCTTGCCTCCATGCTCTACAGCCCCATCAAGGCTGAAGCAGAAAGCATAGACCGCAGCAAAGCGCTTACTTTAAGGAAGGGCGTATTTGCGGCGAATCTTACGGATGATGACGACCTGAAGTATGAAGAATGGGCCTTGAGATTCTTCTCTTCTTTAAGAAAGTCCATAGAGGAAAGGGCTGAAACGGGAGTCCTTAAACTTCCGGATGAAATCAGAGACAAAAAAGCCCTCGAGGCTCTCGAGGACGACATTGCCCGTTGGAGGAAACTCGAAAAAGACGAAAGACCTCCCTTCAGGAAATATGAGCAGGGTATCAAAGAGCAGGAACTCAAAGCCCTGGCATCAAGAGAGGATGGCCTTGCGGCAGCGGTGGAAAAAGCTTTCTTCATACTGTCACAAAGCCCCGAAGGAGGCCCGGCCTCGATCTATCTTGCAGGAGACATAGCGGCGTCCGACGCCTGCCGCGGTATACTCTCAGAGCACAGATCCCCTGCCTTTGAAAAGGAGAAGGCCAAGCTGGAACAGGAGCAGGCAGAAAGCTGAAAGAAAAGATAAGAAAAAGATCCCTGCGGGGATCTTTTTTCGTCCTATTTCGTCAGGAGCTCCTTTATGGCTTCGAAGAAAGGCAGGTCCGAATCCTGCACCCTCACGCCCATCTTGAACTCCGTACCATCGGGATATCTGACGGCTATGGCTATCTCCTGATCTTTGCAGAAACCCTTGGCAAAGACCTTCTTGGCTTCCGGCACGAACTTCGGGTGGTTCGTCTTGAAGACCTTCAGGTAGTCCTTTATTCTGAACAGCGACGATATATTCATTTTTCTTCTCCTTTTGATATATTCTCTTCTCTGTCTTTTCTGTCTATCTGTCTTACTATGCTTACGGCAAAGGGCAGGGCAAGAAGGAGCCCCGAGCATATGTCCGACACCCCCTGAGCGGCCGCTACGCCGTACTCATGGAAGTATACCGGAAGTATCTTCACCAGCGGGATCAGGAAGAGTATCTGGCGGGAAAGACCGAGGATGGTGTTTCCGACGGGTTTTCCGAGAGCCTGATAGAAACCGTTGGTGATCATGGTGAAGAAATGGGGCACCATGCCGATGCATAGCCAGCGGAGTTTGTACATGCCTATTGCCGTCACCATGGGATTGGCGGAATGATTGAAGACCCCGATGAGAGGCTCCGCGAATACGAACATCAGTATGCCTAATGCTATCCCCGCTATGCAGCCTATCCTGCAGGTGGCAAAATACAGTTCCTTGGTCCTTTTGTAGCTCTTGGCTCCCCAGCAGTAGCCGGCGCAGGGAGCGAAGCCCTGGCTGAAGCCCATTATGGCTGAACCTATGAACCTGTATATCTTGTTCGATATGGATATGGCCGCAAGCACTGCGGTCCCGTAGACCTTAGCCGCCCTGTTGGTGAGTATGCCTCCGAAGGACAGGAGCGACATCCTGAGGAACGCGGGAAATCCTATCTTCATAACTTCCAGGAAGTCTTCCTTTCTGAAAGCTATGTTCTTTACCGAAAGGTGGACCACCGTCTTCTGCCTTACGAAAGGATATATGAGCACCAGGAAACTGATGACCTTGGACAGCGCCGTGGCGCCTGCCGCGCCGGCCACTTCCCATCTGAACTTCCATATGAAAAGCGGATCCAGGAAACAGTTTATAACGCAGCCGGAAACGGTGCCGACCATGGCAAGGGTGGTGTTTCCTTCGCTTTTCAAAAGCTGGTTCAGCATGCCGTTGCACATGGTGAACGGGAAAGCAAGAAGTATATACGTGGCATAGTCGACGGAATACCTGACGGCTTCCTCGGTGCTTCCGAAGAGCTCCACTACCTGCGCCCTTAAGGGCCACAGGATAAGTATCATCACGATGGAGACCAGCACCCCTATAAAAAGGGTCGTGGATGCGGCGGAAGAGGCTCTCTCGTCTCTTTTTGCGCCGAGGAGCCTGGACACGTAGCTGGACAGTCCGAAGGCGAAGGCTCCGCTGACGGCCACAAGTATGTTCATGAAGGAATCGTTGACCGCCACGGCTGCCGTAGCCGTTTCTCCTATGGAGCTTACGAAGAAAGTATCGGCCAGATTGTAGAGCGAATCCACTACCATAGCAATGATGGTGGGTATGGCCATCCTGAACAGCAGTCTGTTCGCAGGCATCTCCATCATCATCTTATGTCTTTCGCTGCTTATCGCCTGTCTGTCCGCCAACCTGCTCCTCCTTTGCGATACTTCTTACCCAGGTATTTTATGCCTTTTATTTATCCTTCGTCAACCGCGCCACTTTTGGGCAAAATAAAACGGCCGCCGCATTTGCGGCAGCCGCAGCTTGTTTCAGCTTTTATTCGCTTTCGACTATACCTTTTAGTATCTCTTCCTTGGTCCTGTGCTCAGGCTCTACCTTGAGCTGTACTCTCTTCACTATACCGGTGAGTATGCCTTCCAGCAGGAAGTAGATTATGGTCACCGTTATAAGCGCGAAGAAGACCGTATATGTTCTGGACCTTACCAGGTCTGCCGCTTTGGTCAGATCTCTTACGGCTATGTATCCGACTATGGCCGTTTCCTTGATAAGGGATACGACGTCGTTCTTGTATATGGGCATGAAGTGCCTTGCAGCCTGGGGCAGTATGATCTTGAAGAAGCACTGCCTGTCGCTGTATCCGAGAGCTCTCGAAGCTTCTGTCTGGCCTCTGGGTATGGCGTTGCAGCCCACGCAGAGCATGTCGTACATCTGGCACGCGAATATGAGGGAGAAACCTATGATGGATACCCAGGTGACGTTCATGTTGCTCTTGCTGAATACGACGAAGGCAAGGAGCATCAGGAACACTACCGTAGGAACGCCTTCTATGAACCAGTTGAACACGTTGGTGATGCCGTTGGCTATCTTGTTGCCGTGACGGCAGGCCATGTAGATGCCGAAGCCCAGGACCGTGCCTATGATTATGGAAAGCACCGTGATGAGCATAGTCGTTCCTATACCTTCAAGGAAGAGTCTCCAGCGGGCATCCTTGATAAAGGTGTCGTTGAAGTTCTTGGCTATCCTTGCGAAGAAACCGCCCTCGGTCTCAGTCTTGTCGGACAGTACGAATACTATGTCGCATCTGTAATAGGGATCTGAAAGAACGGAGTTCTCGGCTCTTTCCTCGTCGACTACGATATTCATTCCGAAGTCGTATTTGCCCGCTATGGCACCCACTGCGATGGAGTCGAACTCCATGGCCTGGAAGTCCCACTTGTATCCGTACTCGGCGCAGAAGTTCATCATGAACTCCACGTCGTAGCCGGAGAACTCTCCGTTGCTTTCGAAGGAGAAGGGTTCGTATCCGCCCTCGATGGCTATGACGACGGAACCGTTCTCACCGGAAGTCTCAGGCACGGTCTCTATGTAGCAGGTGTTGGGATCCCAGTTCTTTACCCAGTAATCGTAAAGATCGTCGAGCCAGCCGTCGGCTTTGCGGTTCCTTATGAACTCCTGCATCTGATCGAAGAGTACTTCCTGTTTCTCGTTGTTTCCGACTATTACGGCAAAGTCGCAGTATCCCGCCTTCTCGTCCATGACTCTGAGCTCGGGATGGGCGTATCTCTGGGCATAGTAGCCGACTTCCTCTATGAGGTAGGCGTCGATCCTTCCGCTCTGAAGAGCAGGGATCATATCGTTGGGCATCTTGTAATAGAGCCAGGTCTCGCCTTCTATGGTATCCTTGATGAGGTCCTCGTAAAGGACTCCCGTCTGCACGCCTATCCTCTTTCCGTCAAGATCCTTTATAGTGGCGATCTCACCGGAAGAGCTGCTTCCCTTTTCCTCGGGAAGAACGAATACTATGTCGCATCTGTAGTAGGGGTCTGTGAGGACGGAGTTCTCGGCTCTTTCCTCATCGACCACGATGTTCATTCCGAAATCGTATTTGCCCGCTATGGCGCCAACTGCTATGGAGTCGAACTCCATGGCCTGGAAATCCCATTTGTACCCGTATTCGGCGCAGAAGTTCA
The DNA here is from genome assembly GCA_017432725.1 of Bacillota bacterium. GTDB lineage: Bacteria > Bacillota > Clostridia > Peptostreptococcales > Anaerovoracaceae > RUG13409. The sequence continues at coordinate 17,557 of JAFRIQ010000012.1, read as the reverse complement.
TCATGAATTCCACGTCGTAACCTGAGAACTGCCCGTTGCTCTCGAAGGAGAAGGGTTCGTATCCGCCCTCGATGGCTATGATGACGGAACCGTTCTCGCCCGTTGTCTCGGGGATGTTCTCTATATGGCAGGTGTTGGGATCCCAGTTCTTTACCCAGTAATCGTAAAGCTGATCCAGCCAGCCGCTTTCCTTGCCTTTTTTGATGAATTCCTGCATCTGGGCAAAGAGCACGGGCTGCTTGGCGTTGTTGCCTACTATTACGGCAAAGTCGCAGTATCCCGCTTTTTCTTCCATTACGCGAAGCTCGGGATGGGCGTATCTCTGGGCATAGTAACCCACTTCTTCTATGAGGTAGGCGTCGATCCTTCCGCTCTGAAGAGCAGGGATCATGTCGTTGGGCATCTTGTAATAGAGCCACTCCTCATCGGATATTTCGTCCTTGATGAGGTCTTCGTAGAGCACTCCTGTCTGTACTCCTATCCTCTTGCCATCCAGATCCTTGATGGTCCTGATCGCTCCGGAGGGGTCGGAAGCTCCTATGGTCGTCGTATCTCCCGCTGCGAACACGGGCAGAGCCGCCATGAATACCAGAAGCACGGAAAGTACGAAACATGTAAATCTTTTAGTGTTTTTCATTTCCTTACTCCTCCACCCATCTGAACTCAAAGTAGATACGGTTGGTGCATCCGTAGGCGAAATCGCCAGATGCTTCGTCCTCATAATATGTGGTAGGCTCTTCCAGTATGGACTTGAAGAGTATGTTCTCGGATTCCTTCGGATCGAAGTGCTCGCCCTTGTAGAGTATCTCCATGGAAAGGAGGTCCTTCTTTTCGGAGTAGTCGACCTTCACGTAGATCTCCGGTTCGTCGGAGATGCGGAGAAGGTTGTTCATGACCATACCTTCCAGAGCCAGCTGCAGCTTACTGATACGGGAGTTCTCTATGAGGAGCTTCTCCGCGTAAGACTGCAGGTCGTCTACTATGGGTTCGAAGTCGAATTCCGGATCTGTGATCCTGTACTGGAGCGTCGAGAGCCTGTGTATGAATCTCTTGGTCTTTTCCTTCTGGGGATTGTCGAATATCTGTTTGGGCGTACCGTCGTCGTAGATGCCGCCCTCGTCCATGAAGAGCACCCTGGTGGCTATCTTTTTTGCGAAGTCCATCTCGTGGGTGACTATCATCATGGTGCGTCCCGTTTTGGCAAGCATTCCGATAACGGACTGTACCTCGCCTATCATGCTTGGGTCGAGAGCCGATGTGGGCTCGTCGAAAAGTATGATGTCGGGGTCCATGGCCAAAGTCCTGGCTATGGCCACACGCTGCTGCTGTCCGCCGGACAGCTCGTCGGGATAGCTTAAAGCCTTGGATCCGAGACCTACCTTGTGGAGGAGCTCCATGGCGTAATCATAGGCATCCTGGCGGCTCTTTCCCAGAAGAGTGATCTGCGGATTCATGATGTTCTCGATGACAGTCATGTGTCCGAAAAGGTTGAAGGACTGGAAAACCATGCCCATCTTTTTTCTCACTTCGTTGATATCGCAGCTCTTGTCAGTGATGGTCTGACCGTTCACGATGATATCTCCGGAAGTGGGAGGCGTGAGCATGTTTATGCAGCGAAGAAGCGTGGACTTACCGGTACCCGAAGGACCGATAACGGCGATGACGTCGCCGTCATTGATCGTGAGGTTGACGTCCTCGAGGGGCGTAACGTCATCGAATTCTTTTCTTAAGTGCCGAAGTTCGATCATTTTGTGCTTTCTCCATAAAAACGCAAAATAGCTCAGGCGCAAAGCTCTGAACTACCAACCGATTAACGATATTCTATACAAAAACCTTTACATGGCAGCGACCAAGCTGCTGCGGAGTTCCTCATTCCCGCTTCAGGTTTAAAGTATTGAGTTTTTCTTTTCATTTTGGAACTATCAACTCCTCTGAAGCGGCGATCCCGGTCCCTGCCGGAAGCCTGACACTATCTGTAAATTAAGGCAAGTATAGCCCCTTCGGGGGTTCTTGGCAACTGTTTTTTTATTTATGCAGCCGCCAAGCTTCCCCATTGGTTTTCAGTATTATCTGAACAGTCTCATGACCAGGGAGAATACCTGGTCCTCATAGCTCTGTATCCTTTTTGCTCCCGGGACGTCTGCGATGTTCGGATGCTTCTTCAGATACTCTTCCCAGCTAACGTAATCCTGAGTCTTGAATTCCATTTGAATGTCCTCCCTAATAGTCCGTATTGTCCCTGATCCATTCCGTCAGAGCCTTGAGATTCGTAGCCACCGGTTCTTCCAGTGAGAACAGGCCCTTGTCGAAGTTGAATACGTATCCGCCGCCTGCAGCAACGATGTCGAAGAGCTTCTTCGCCTCGTCTATGCACTGCTCGGCGTTTAAGTAACGCAGATTGTCCGATTTATAGAAACCGGTTATGGTATGGACGCTACCCTTGGGAGTGCTTTCCGTGAACAGTTTCTTGACGTAGACCGGATCTCCCTTTTCGAACTGGTATCTGATGGAACCCGTGAACTCGTTCATATATTCCATATGCCTCATCCAGTCATCTTCCACGAAAAGGTCCACGCCGTGACCGTAGGCAACAAGACCGTCCATGACCTTCTTCATTGAAGGATACCAGAACTTTTCGAACTGCTGGTTGCTTATGAAGCTTCCCATATGAAGAGGTATCGATATCCTGTAATAGGGCGGATTCGCCGCGGGATCCGTTCCGAGGCCTTCTCTCAGCATCAGAGGAACGATGGCATCGCAGGCGGCGAGAAGTTTATCCGGGCATCTCCTCATATCCTTGTTTATGTTCGAGAAGGATCTTAGGAAATCGGCCATGTAATCGAAAGGCGCCGTGGAACGCCCCGAAGCTGATTTCGGGAAGCCGTACTTGGCGTTTATCTTAGCCATGGCGGCACCTATCATTCCCATATGATCCGCGTTGGCTTTCACGGCCTGGGCAAAGATCATGGCCCTTCTTCCAGGAGTCGTATCGAGGGCCGGGTAGAGCCTTGGCATCAGGACCTCTATCATATATGTCATGGGGTCCTTTATGAAATCGTCGTATTCTTCCGGTTCCAGGCAGTGGACTTCCGGATGCTGCATGACTCCCGATTCGCTCTGCATTATGCTCTTAGCATCGAGGATCTGGTAAAGGATGGGCAGACGTATGGCGCCCGTGCTTATGGGCGTATCACCGTAAAACTCGCTGTTGGCAAAATCCAGGATGTCGTACCAGGATTCCGGCTCCCAGTAAACGTCTCTTCTTGTCTTCCCCGCGGGGACTACCCCTTTGGTGATGGCATACTGTATGGTCGCCTCGAAGGCGGGTCCGGTAGTCACAGGTATCCTTTTCGGGATCTTTCCGGAGTAAACGTCCTGATAGATCTGGAACCTCTCTTCGCTTAACTGTTTCACATCCATATCGGTAACTCTCTTTCTTTCAAACTGAAAACTACATCGTATGTATGAACAACTATTACTTCTGCCTCCAATTATATTCGCTTTTATATGTCTATACTATAGAAAACGCCTATCTTTTGCCAAGATAAGCGTCATTTTTGCATGTTTTTGATGAAAAATATACAGTTTTAACCATTATCGAAGAGACGCGAGTATTTCGTCTATCTGCGGATATATTTCCTCTTCCTTTTCGTAAGGATGCAGTATGAAATATGGGTCTCCTGAAAGCATGGCCGAAAGGACCGTCCTGTTTCTGTCATAGAAGATATGGCAGGGTTTTCCCAGCTTTTCTCCGGCTGCAAGCTCGTATCCCACCCCCAGGGAAGGATTGGTGCATTCCGCTATGAGCACGTCGGATTCCCTGAGCCATGCCATATCCTGAGCGTAGATCTCTTCGGGCGTAGTCATCTCCTGAAGGTCCATGTTGCCCACGTGCTCGGTCAGCACCGGCGCCGTCTTCTTGATATATTCTATTATGCGGTGATAAAGGGCCGCGTCGGATCTTCCACCGCGTATGGAACCTGCAAAATATACTTTCATAGAATCACCTTTTGAATTCCTTTCCCCTTAGTGAGATAATACCAGCGTAAGGAGCTATATATTGATATGAGGACCGATATACTTAAACAGACTTATGCTCTCGAAAAACACCCCGAAGGAGGATGGTTCAGCGAGGTGTACACTTCAAGAGACTTATCGGACGGACGCCCCATTGCCGGCAGCATCTACTTTCTTCTGGACAAAGGAGAAGTCTCCCATTTCCACCGTATAGACTGCGACGAGCTTTGGTATTTCCACGAAGGCTGCGGCCTCGAGCTGACTTTAGTCGACAGTGAAGGCCCCAAAAAATGCTACCTGGGAAACGACCTCTCCAAAGGGCAAAGAGCCATGGTCCTTATACCCAAAGGCTCCGTCTTCGCTGCTGAAAACCTGGATCCCGAAGGATATACCTTCATCTCCTGCGCCACCGCGCCCAAGTTCAGCTACAGCGGTTTCGAACTTCTGGGAAGGGAAGCCCTTCTTTCCGTCTGCTCCGATCTTCCTGAAGACGTGCTCCGTCTCGCCTTCGAAGAAGATTAAGATCTTTCCCTGCTCCACTGATAGGCAAGCCTTGGGGTCCCGTCGTGGGTGATTATGATCCCGCAGTAAACGAAACCCTGCTTAAGGATATGCCTCTGCATGGGCAGGTTGTCTTCGTGGGTGTCTATGCGTATATTCTCCGCATAACCCCTTACGTATTCCACCGCGCTGTCGAATATGCCCCGGACCTTCCCGTCGCTTGCTATCCTGTGTATGGTGACGTAGGGCCCGTCATTTGGCCAGGCCCCGTCTATCTCGTCGTAGGTCGGGTCCCTTCCTTCTATAGCAACAAAAACGCCGTGCACGGTCCCGTCCTCCAGGACAACATGGCACGCGCCTCTTTCTATGTCGTATTTTATGAGATCCTCGGGAGGATAGGTTTCAGGCCACTGATTGGGATTCCCGCTCGTAGCCATGAACTTCCTGGCCGAAGCGAATATCTCTTTCAGCGACGGTATATCCTCCAGGACCGCTTTCCTTATCTCTAGCACTGTATTACCTGTCAATTACCGCTGATGAATCCTGCTATGTCGTCCAGGACCTCAGCCTGTATATGTCTTTCTGCGGCATATTCCTTGGACGCATAAAGTATATCATCATATATGGCTTCCACAAAGCTGTGATCAAGGCCCGGATACAGTTTGAACTTGGTATTGGGTCTGTTTTTAAGAAGCTCCCTGAATGCTGCGAAATCTTCGTCCGCAAGAGCCTGGAAGTCCTTCTCTCCCTGCATTATGAAGCAAGGCTTGCTGCTTTCGAGAAGATAATCGGCTGCGGTCTTTTTCCCCATCTCCTTGAAATAGTAGAGGGTGACGGGACCGGAGGCTTTCTTTTTCTTCGCCTCTTCGTCGCTCATTTCGTAGAGCCCTTCGAATTTCTTTGAAAGATTCCTTTTTGCCAGTTCGACTATCTTTCCCTTGAGGCCTTTGCCTCCGGACTGTCCAAGCTGCCTTATGACTATGTCCTCAAGGCGGCAGGGTGATCCGGCCATGAGAATGAAGCCGGCAGCATCTGCGCCTTCCGCGTCGATCCTTGGGGCCAGCATAGCTCCCATGCTGTGGCCCAGTATATATATGCGCTCACTGTCTATCCTCGGATCGTTTTTCAATAGACATGCCGCCAGTATGGCGTCTTCCACAGTCTCTTCCCATACGCTCATGTCCTTGCCCACGTTCTTCATGAGCTCTCTGGCATATGCGAAGGTGCGCTTATCGTAGCGCACGGAAGCAACGCCCCTCTCCGCCAGGCCCTCCGCCAGGTCTTTGAAAGGAGTGAGCTTCATCACCTTTTCATCCATATCGCTGGGTCCAGAACCGTGTACCATCACTACTGCAGGCGCAGGTCCTGAAAGCCCTTCAGGAAGAGTCAGGAGTCCGTTCAGAGGGTATTCCGTTCCCTCGCCTACAACGATCTTTTCGCTTATCATCATGTCACCTCTATCTCTAAAGATCCCTGGCTGTGTGGAGCCAGAAGGAATACGCCGTGGGGATCAGCACCATCGCGGCGAATACCCCTGCGTACCACACTATCTCCGTGCACCGGCAGAACGTGAGGACCATGATCAGTATGCCTCCGGCCATCCACAGATATCCGGCAAGGCGGTGTGTCCTGTTCCAGTTCTCTTCGTTTGCGAGTGTCCATGGCAGTTTTATGCCTATGGTATAGTTCTGCCTTGCCTTAGGAAGGTAGTTCCCTATGACTGTGAAGACCACGCCCATGAACAGTCCGGCTATATACGTGATGTCCACCGTATATCCCAGATTCACGGGGTAGACCGTCGCCGCCATTATGAGGGAAACTACGGGAATGACCCAAAGACCGAGAGAAAACATCTTTGGACTGATGTTCTTTTTTCTTGGGTCGTTTGCCATAACCACTGCTACTATCCAGAGCAGAGCAAGGCACAGGAGTGGGAGCCCGAAAACCGCTATAGCTTTGCTGCTGTATCCGTCCCCGCTGTTGTCCATGCCGAAATGGGTCACCATCACGTCCGGCAGCCTGTTCCAGAAATACAGCCCTATGAAGACGGGAAGTATCGTCACTATGCTCGCCATGATCAAAGTCCTTTTGTTTTCTTTAAGCATCCTGATCTCCTCCTTTCAGCTCCGAGAACCACAGCATTATCTCTTCCAGCACCGTAGTATTGAGCTGATAATATATATAGTTCCCTTCTCTGCTCTCGAAGACCAGGTCGGCCTGCTTGAGCATTTTCAGATGATAGGATATGGTGGCGCCTGTCATATCAAAATGAGAGCCTATCTCCCCTGCGGAAAGAGGGCCCTTCTTCAGCAGTTCCAGTATACTGCGCCTCACGGGATCGGACAGTGCCTTGAATGTCTCAGCGAAAGCCATATCGTACCTCGAATCTATTTAGATAACTTTCTAAATAGATATATACTACTCCTTTTTAACCCTGTCAAGAGGCACGAAAAAAGAGCGAAGGCCTATGCCTTCGCTCCCTGTTTTCCGTTTAGAATATCTGCCCGGGAAGCTTCAGCTTCTCTTTGGACGGGAAGTCTTTGTCGAATTCCTCCACTTCGGCAGCGTCCACGTAATACCCTTTAGGCGTCTGATAGACTCCGGTGATGCCTTTTAGGTATCCCTCTTTAAGTTCCCTGCAGAGGAAGAAGGACTGATCCGCCCCCTCCGGCAGGTCGTGGTACCTTATGCCGAATTCCGAAGAATACCTAAAGCCGCTGTTGCCGTAGAACAGTATATTGCCTTCGAAAAGCACTGCCCCGAAACCCATGGCCTCAGCCTGCTCCAGAGAATAGTCCAGAAGTTTCTTGCCGTAGCCCTGTCTTTTCAGATCGTTCGCTATACATATGGGCCCCATGGTCAGCACGGGGATCTCCCTTCCGTCATCGGATTCGATGACTGTCCTCATGAACATGTTCTGTCCTATGAGCCTGCCGCCCTGTTCCATGACGAAGTCCAGTTCCTTGACGAAGGCCGGATCGTTCCTTAATACGTGTATGACGTAATGCTCGCTGCATCCCGGCATATATACGTTCCAGAACGATTCCCTTACGAGTTCTTCTACTTCTCTGTATTCTTCTTTTCTTTCCAAACGAATGGTAAAGCCGTTTTTATTCATTGTTTTTCCTCCTGAAAATTGTCGACTGTCAATTGCCTAAAAAAGCGGGAGGTTTTCTTTTGATTGCAGACAAACCTCCCGGTCAGCCCACAATTGCCGTTGTGTCGTACTTCAAAAAGCACACTCCTTATTTAATATATTTCAACGCGGAGGGCGTGACTGCCTTTCCGCGCCGATATCACATTACTTTTCTTTAAGTTTTCGCAGATCTCAGTTTGTATACTCATTCGTAATACAGACGGCCCAGTCCCGGTGTTTCGAATACGAAATGGAGCCTTTCATAAAAAGGCACGAGGTCGTCGTCCAGAAGTGTGATGTGCACGTCTCTGCCGCCGTATTCCTCTTTAGCAAGCTCAAGAGCAGTCTTTATGAGCTCCGTTCCTACGCCCTGGCCCCTTCTGTTCGGGAGCACGTATACGTCGGACTGGATGACAGCCGGGTCCCCGTTCCTGTCGTATTCGTCCTCGGCCTCGCCTATCCAGCAAATGCCTATGATCTTGTCTCCGTCGAAGGCTCCAAGCCAGCAGTTCTGATAGTATTCCACAGCGTCTTTCTGTATGGACTCTATCTCCCAGCCAAAGTAGAAGTTGTTGTTGGATTCCGCGGGCTCCGCGTCGTAGGCCTCGAAGAAGTCATACAGAGTATCGACGTCTCTGGGCTGAGTGTATCTGAATTCTATTTCCATATCGTTTCCTTTCTAATCGCCGGCCTTATCTTCTGTCCGGCTGCTCTTTTCCATTATACCCTATTTCCGCATTTTCCAAAAGATGTCTGAGAAGGCCCTCGCATCCGAGACGTATATCGCTGAAAGCTTCGTCGAAATCTCCCGTATACCAGGGGTCCGATATGTCTTCTCCGGCCCTGTCAGTAAAGTCAAGAAGCAGCGATATCTTACGATCCTGGTCGCCGCCCGTTATCCTCAAAGCGTTCCTTACGTTCCATGCGTCCATACAGATGATCATATCGTAGCGTCCGTAATCGCTCTTCGTCATCTGTCTTGCGGTCTTTCCTTCGCAGGAGATCCCGTGCTCGGCGAGTTTCCTTCTTGCGGGAGGATATACGGGGTTGCCTATCTCCTCACGGCTGACTGCAGCTGAAGCGATCTCAAAACTATCCGATAGACCGGCCTTTCCGGCCATATCCTTCATGATGAACTCCGCCATGGGGCTTCGGCATATGTTGCCGTGGCAAACGAATAATATACCTGTCATACAAACAGTCCTTTCTCACTCATATACAGGCATATTATCTCACAAGTTCCTCGTACTTATCAAACCCGAAAGCTATGCCCTCGGGGCTGTGGGCGTCGCTGCTTAAGACGAAGCGGCCGCCTCTTTCCCTTATGTACTCTATCTGCTCCGGAGAAGGATAGGGCGCTGTCTTGTAGCCCCTGCTCACGGCTCCCGTATTGATCTCAAAGGGGACTCCCGTTTCAAGAAGCTTATCAGCAGCCGCTTTCCACAGGGCTTTGTATCTCGGATCCTCCGGATCGAAAAGCTTTCCGCCGTCGTTGAACTTGGATATGAGGTCGAAGTGTCCAATTATGTCTGCCCCCGTCTTTCTCACCACATCGGAGACATTGGCATAATACATCTTGCAGATCCACAGCATATTTCCTCCGAAGAACTGATCCGCGGCGCCTCTTAAAAGCTCCGGCGACTCGTCGATGGGTATGTAGTATCCTTCCGTAAAGATATAGTGGACAGAGCCTATGACACAGTCGTAGCCCTCAGCCGGAGCGGTCGAATAGTAATCCTGCTCTATACCTTTTACCACTTTTATCTTTCCAGCGTACTTTTTCTTAAGGCTTTCCAGTTCTTCATTGTAGCTTTTTATCCTGTCTTCCTGCATGCAGTAGCTGGTGTCGAAGAAAGTATACGAGTGATCGGATATGCCTATCTCCTCGAGCCCCAGGGATATCCCTTTGAGTATCATATCCTCAGGAGAAGAATCTCCGTCGCTGTAAGTCGTGTGCATGTGCAGATCAGCTTTTATCATACCATTTTCTCCTGTTTCACCTTTTTGTCTATGACGTGCCTGGAAGCAAGTTCCCTGAATATATCTTCGAGGGAAATGCCCGTCTCCGCCATGAGCACCATGACGTGATAGGCAAGGTCAGCTATTTCGTAGACCGTCTCCCTTTTGTCCTCGTTCTTTGCCGCTATGACCACTTCCGTGCACTCTTCTCCCACTTTTTTGAGTATCTTGTCCAGACCCTTTTCGAAGAGATAGGATGTATAGGATCCTTCCTTCATCTCCTCTTTTCTTCCCTTTATGAGCTCCATGAGCTGCCCGTAGGAAAACTCCTGCCTTTCGCTGCTTTCAAAGACCGGATACTCGAAACATGAGAAGGTCCCTAAGTGGCAGGCGGGCCCGTCCGGCTCCACCATGACCACCAGGGCGTCCCTGTCGCAGTCCGCCGTAATGGATACTATGTGCTGGTAGTTGCCGCTGGTCTCTCCTTTGAGCCACAGCTCCTGCCTCGAGCGGCTGTAAAAGCAGCTAAGCTCCTTTTCCATGGATATCCTGAGGCTCTCCTCGTTCATATACGCAAGGGTAAGGACCCTCTTTGAGACCGCATCCACCACTATTGCCGGGATCAGTCCCTTTTCGTCAAATTTCAGTTCCTCTATATCTACCATGACGCTTCCTCATATCCTGGCCGGGATACCTTCCCCGGCCATCTCTTCCTTAAGTTCCTTTATGGATACCTCCCCGAAATGGAATATGGAGGCCGCCAGCCCTGCGTCCACTTTGGTAAGGGTCTTGAACAATGTTATGAAATCCTCTATACATCCGGCTCCGCCGGAGGCTATGACCGGTACAGTCACCGCATTGCATACGGCATCCAGCATCTCGAGATCGAAGCCCTTCTTCACCCCGTCTGTGTCTATGGAATTGACCACCACCTCGCCGGCGCCTTCTCCCGTGCATCTTTTTATCCACTCTATAGCCTCGAGCCCCGTGTCCTCTCTGCCTCCTTTAGCGAAGACCCTGAAAGCCCCGTCCACTCTCTTTATATCCACCGACAGCACCACGCACTGGTCTCCGTAGAGTTTCGCCGCCTTGGGTATCAGCCCCGGATCCTTGATGGCTCCGGAATTGACGCTGACCTTGTCAGCTCCGCTTTTGAGCACCCTGTCGAAATCCTCCAGGCTGTTTATGCCGCCACCGACCGTCAGGGGTATGAACACGTTGGCGGCGGTCTCTTTAAGTATGTCAGTAAAGAGTTTTCTGCCCTCCGCCGATGCCGTTATGTCGTAAAAGACCAGCTCGTCAGCCCCCAGGAGGCTGTACTGCCTTGCCAGTTCCACGGGGGACGCCACGTTTTTAAGTCCTTTGAAGTTGACGCCCTTTACCACCTGTCCGTCTCTTACGTCCAGGCAGGGTATTATCCTTTTCGTTATCATCTTGCCGCCTCTATGGCCTCTGAAAGGGAGATGGCTCCCGTATACCAGGCCTTGCCTATGATGGCTCCGTAAAGCCCCATTTCCCTAAGAGCCGTTACGTCTTCCATGGAGGAGACTCCTCCCGAAGCTATTATCCTGAATGAGAAGTGTTCCGAAAGCATCCTGTATAGATCAAGGTTAGTTCCCTTCATGGCGCCGTCCTTGGATATGTCGGTGCATATCACCGTCGACACCCCCGTATCCTCCATCTTTTTGCAGAAGTCCATGACCGTACAGCCTGAGTTTTCGGTCCAGCCCTTTACTGCAACGAAGCCGTCTCTTACGTCTATGCCTACGGCTATCCTTTCTCCGAATTCTCTTACAGCCTCTTCTGCGAAGCCTTCTTCCGTAACGGCGGCTGTTCCCAGGATGACCCTGTCTATCCCCTTTCCGAGATAGCTGTCTACGGTCTTCATATCCCTTATGCCGCCGCCCACTTCGCAAAAGAGCCCGCAGCTTTCCTTTATATCCAGTATGGTACCTATATTGGGCGTGCCTCCGTTCCTTGCTCCGTCAAGATCCACTATGTGCATCTGCTTTGCTCCGCTTTTTTTGAAGGCTGCCGCCACCGATAAAGGATCTTCGCTGTATACGGTCTTTTTGCCGTAATCGCCTTTAAGAAGACGGACGGCCTGTCCGTCCATAAGGTCAATGGCCGGATAGATCAGCATAGCTCTCCCTCCTTAAGTTCGCAGAAGGCTCTGAGTATGGCAAGGCCCGTTTCACCGCTCTTTTCAGGGTGGAACTGGCATCCCAGCACGTTGCCTCTTGCAACTGCTGCGGTAAGCTCTGCTCCGTATTCGGCGCTCGCTATGACGTATTCCTCCGGACAGACGGCGCTGTAGGAATGAACGAAATACACATACGAAGGATCCCCAAGATACTTAAAAAGAGGATGCTCCTTAAGGGAAAGAGCGTTCCAGCCCATGTGAGGTATCTTGAGCCCTTCAGGTATCCTTTCCGATATGGGTCTGATCTCTCCGGGGATGAGGGAAAGCCCTTCCCATTCCCCGTATTCATAGCTTCTGTCAAAGAGGAGCTGCATGCCAAGGCACACCCCAAGGAGTATCTTTCCTTTGGCACACTCTTCTTTCAGCACCAGATCAAGACCCGAAGACTTCAGTTTGTCCGCGGCGTCCTTAAAGGCGCCCACTCCCGGCAACACCAGCTTTCCGGCATTCCTTATGACCGCAGGGTTCGACGTGACTGTTGCCTCTGCCCCAACGGCACTGAAGGAACAGCCAAGAGAAAAGAGGTTGCCAACTCCGTAATCAACTATAGCTATCATTTAGAGCACTCCTTTTGTGGAAGGGATCTCATCCGCAAAGCGCGGATCGATGGCTACGGCCTGCCTGAGGGACCTTGCCGCCGACTTGAATGCCCCTTCTATGATGTGGTGGGAATTGCGTCCCGCAAGCTGAACCAGGTGCAGGGAGCACTTCGCATTCCTTACGAAACCAAGCCAGAATTCCTCGCAGAGCTCTGTGTCGAAGTCGCCTACCTTTTCAGTGGGTATGGATAGCCTGTATCCAAGGAATTCCCTTCCCGAAAAGTCCACGGAAGAAAGTATGAGGGTCTCATCCATGGGAATGACAGTATCTCCGTAGCGCTGTATACCTTTCTTGTCGCCCAGGGCTTTGCTGAAGGCTTCTCCCAGCGCTATCCCTATATCCTCCACCGTGTGGTGGTAATCGACCCAGGTATCTCCGGCGCACTTCAGCTGTATATCGAAGCGTCCGTGGGAAGCAAGAAGGGTCAGCATATGGTCAAGGAAACCGCAGCCTGAATCCACGCTGCTTTTTCCGCTGCCGTCAAGATCCAGGAAGAGCCGTATATCGGTCTCCGCCGTTTTTCTCGATATTTCCGCGGTCCTCATCTGCATTCCTCCATTATCTCTTTTACGGTCTTCAGAAGTATATCCATCTGCTCCTTCGTTCCGACGGTGATGCGGTTGAAATCCTTTATGCGCTCCTGGGTGAAATGGCGTATGAGCACGCCCTTATCCTTGCAGCGCCTGTAGAGGAATTCACCGTCCAGCATAGGATGCTTGGCGAATATAAAATTACTCTTCGAATCCAGGCACTCGAAGCCCATATCCTCGAGGGCCTTTTTCGTATATGCCCTCGTCTCTATGATCTTGTTCCTGCACATATCGAAGTATTCCCTGTCCAGGAAAGCCCCTATGCCGGCCGCCATGGTCATGCTGTTCACGTTGTAGGGATTCAGGGAATACTTTATGGTATTCAGGTCCCCGATGAGCTTCGCGTTTCCCATGGCAAAGCCCAGCCTTCCGCCAGCAAGAGATCTTGATTTGGAGAAGGTCCGGACCACCAGCAGGTTATCGTATTTATCTATGAGCCCAACGGCGCTCTCGCAGCCGAAGTCCACGTAGGCCTCGTCTATTACGACGACGCTGCCGGGATTCTCTTTCACTATGCTTTCTATCTCCCCGAGGCTAAGAGCTATGCCCGTGGGAGCGTTGGGATTTGCTATGATCACCGTGCCTCCGGCTCCGAAGTAGTCTTTTGGGTCTATGCGGAAATCCTCCGTAAGGGGGATCTGCTTCTGCGGCACTCTGCAGACGTCTGCAAGTACGGTATAGAAACCGTAGGATATGTCCGGGAACACCGCAGGCGTATCCTCATCGCAGAAAGCCATGAAGGCATAGCCCAGCATCTCGTCGGAACCGTTGGAGAAAAGGATCTGGTCTTCCTCTACGCCCATGGCTTCTGCAGCTACGGGGATGAGTTTCCTGCATTCGGGGTCCGAATAGAGCTGAAGATCTCCCGCCGCCTGCCTTGCCAGCCTCTGGGCAAGGGGCGAGGGCGGGAATGGCGATTCGTTGGTATTCAGTTTTACGTACTGCTGATCCTGAGGCTGCTCTCCCGGAGTATACGGGGTAAGGCCTTCATATCTTTTGCTTAAAAATACGCTCATTCCTTTTCCTCCCCTCTTATGAGGGCGCTTTTTGCGTGTCCCGTGAGGCCTTCCTTCCTCGCGAAGTAAGCTACGGGCTCCGCCGCCTTTTCAAGCGCTTTTTCCGAATAGTATATGAACTGGGTCTTCTTTACGAAATCATCCACCGAAAGAGGACTTGAGAACCTGGCAGTCCCGCCGGTGGGAAGGGTGTGATTTGGACCTGCGAAATAGTCTCCTATGGCCTCGGGGCAGTTCCTTCCGAGGAACACGGACCCTGCATGTTTTATGCTGTCTAAGAGCCCGAAGGGATCGTCTACGCAAAGCTCAAGGTGCTCCGGAGCTATCTCGTTGGCAATGTCTACGGCGTCAGCAATGCTTTCCGCCACTATTATCTTTCCGTTGTTTTCCACAGAAGCCCTGGCTATCTCTTCCCTTTCAAGAAGGAGAAGCTGTCTTTCGATCTCCTCTGCCACAGCCCGGGCAAGGCTCTGGGAATCGGTGACCAGCACCGCGCTTGCATTTTTGTCGTGCTCAGCCTGGGAAAGCATATCCGCCGCTACGACAGACGGGTCTGACTTTCCGTCTGCCACCACAAGTATTTCGCTGGGACCCGCTATCATGTCTATGGAGACCTGTCCGAAGACCTGCTTCTTGGCCTCGGCCACATAGGCGTTTCCGGGTCCTACTATCTTGTCTACCTTGGGGATGCTCTGTGTCCCGTAGGCAAGGGCCGCTACGGCCTGGGCTCCGCCCATCTTGAATATCCTGTCCACTCCGGCTACCGACGCGGCTGCGAGTATGTCCGGGTTCACTTTTCCGTCCTTTCCGGGCGGTGTTACCATGACTATCTCTCCGCAGCCCGCTATCTTTGCGGGAATGGCGTCCATAAGCACAGTGGAAGGATAGGCCGCAGTGCCTCCGGGAACGTATATCCCTGCCTTTTCCACGGGGATAACCTTCTGCCCAAGCACTATGCCTTCCTGTTCGTTTACTATGAAGCCGCTCCGTTTCTGCTTCTCGTGGAAAACTCTTATATTGGCCGCTGCTTTTCTTAAGATCTCAAGGAACTCCGGCTCCGTTTTTCCGATAGCCTCTTCCATCTCTTCTTTGCTGACTTCGAGGCTGCCAAGGGAAGCCTTGTCGAACTTAAGGCTGTATTCGTACAGGGCTTCGTCGCCCCTTTTTCTTACGTCTGCTATGATGCCGGCCACAATGTCTTCCACGTCCGCCATGGGAGAGGTCCTTGCGAATATCTCTTCATTCGCTATCTCGCCGTATCTGTATATCCTTATCATGATCTTTCCTCCGCCTGCGCGCCTAAGCTTTCCGCAAGCTTTTCTATGCTCTTCGTTTTGAACTTGAACGAGGACTTGTTGGCTATGAGCCTTGCGCTTATATCGGGGATCACGGTCTCCACGATCTCAAGATCGTTTTCTCTTAAAGTATTCCCTGTCTCCACTATATCCAGTATCACGTCTGTAAGGCCGAGTATGGGGGCTATCTCCACGGAACCGTTGAGATGAACTATATCTATATCCCTGCCCTTGGACTGGTAATATTTTTTCGTGATGTTCGTAAACTTAGTGGCTACTCTCAGGGTCCCGGAAGCATCCTCTTCGTATCCTTTGGGCGCCGCCACGCACATTCTGCACTTCCCCGTACCAAGGTCCAGCAGTTCGTAGATGTCCGCTTCCGTCTCAAGGAGTATGTCTTTTCCGGCCACCCCTATATCCGCCGTGCCTCTTTCCACGTATACCGCGACGTCCGATGGCTTTACCCAGAAGTAGCGTATCTTCTTATCAGGATTTTCGAAGATGAGCTTCCTGCCCGGATCCAGTATGCCGGGGCATTCGTATCCGGCTCCTTCGAACATGGCGTATACCTTTTCGCCCAGTCTTCCTTTGGGAAGGGCCACGTTTATCCATTCGCCCCCGCTTTCCTCTTTCTCATCCTCCTGTTCCAGAAGGTCCGTGTATACCGCAAAGCCTATGGCGGAGGACTTCCTTCCCATTTTTCTCATGAGCCTGTCGTAGCGCCCTCCGGAGAGAACGGCTTCGGGTATGCCGCCTATGAAGCCCTTGAAGACTATTCCGTTGTAGTAATTTATATCCCCTATAACGGAGAGATCCACGTTGACGATATCCGAGACGTCGCTCTTTTTCAGCTCCTCAAGAAGGGAAAAGAACTCCCTGCAGTATCCTTCTTCAGAGTATCCCGAAAGCAGATCCTTAAGTTTTGCGGAAACGTCTTTGACTGACCCGTAGGTACCGAGCAGCTCCGTGAGAAGTCCGAGAGTTTTTTCTTCGCAGCCTTTGCATGCGTTCTTCAATCCCGATACGTTCTTTTCTCCCAGGGCTTTGAAAAAGCTCTCCCTTTTCTCCGCCCCTATACCCAGGTCTTCGGCAAGCCTTTCGACCAGGGCGAGGGATGATACGTCCAGCACGGCTTTCCGGCCGAGGGCTTTGAGAGCCCTTGCAGCGATCTCAATGACTTCAGCTGTCTCTTTCATACCTACGGCGCCGAAACATTCCAGGCCGGTCTGCATTATTTCTCTGAAGGAACCCGTGCTCCTTGACACCCTGTATACGTTCTCGCTGTAATAGACCCTCCGGCACCCTTCAGTAACGTCTTTGCTGTTCTTTATGATGGAAAGGGTCACGTCGGGCTTAAGAGCCATGAGCTTTCCGCCGGTATCCGTAAAGGTAATGACGTTGTCCGAGACGAGAAAATCCTTGTTCTTTGCATAGAGATCGTACTCCTCGAACTTGCTCATCCTGTAGGCTTCGTAACCGTATTCCGAAAAGAGGGAACGGAGCGTCAGATTGATGCGTTCGCCTTTTTGCAAAATGGAATCGTCGATTATCATTTCTTTCCTCTTGCCATCTTTTCGATGGCCTTCCTGTAGCCGCCGGAACCGTAGTTCAGGCAGCGGCTCACGCGGCTTATGGTAGCGGTGCTTACGCCCACGTCCTTTGCTATTTCTTTATAGTTCCTGCCTTCGGAAAGCTGCAGCGCAGTCTCGAAGCGCTGGGCCATATCCTGTATTTCCTTAATGGTGCAGAGGTCGTCGAAAAGCGCGGCGCACTCCTCCGGACTTTCTACTTTGGATACAGCTTCCATGAGCTGTTTTATTAGGTCGTTCATATATGCGGGCATGATAGGTCCTCCTGATTTGAAATTACTTTATCAATTTAGCACGCTAAAGTGATAAAGTCAACAAAAAAAAGGGCAAAAAGCCCTTTTGTCAGCCGCTCTTCTTTTTTGAGACCATGCCTAATATCAGAAGGATGACGGCAGCGGCATACAGCGCTATGGCCAGTTTGTCCGGAACCTCACAAATCAGGCGGTCGAAAGCCATGGTCCCTCCGCCCAGCGCCAGGCCGGCTAAGGTCCTTGCATTCATCTCTCGCCTCCCGCCGCCTTCTTCAGCAGTCTCATTTTGTACTCTCTGATCTTCGCCGCGTTCCTTCCCGTAAAGATGATGCCGATGATCACCATTCCGAAGGCGGCTCCGAGTCCGAAACTTCCTATGGCTTCATAGGGTGCCGTATTC
>JAFRIQ010000011.1 GCA_017432725.1 Bacillota bacterium | reverse complement strand
AGATGATCAGTAGTTACATTAATTACTACAACAATGAACGACCAGCATACGCATTGCAATACAAAAGCCCAGTCCAGTACAAGACTGAAATGGGCTTTGTATGACTTTTTTAAACTGTCTACTTTCTGTTGACTAGTTCAGCCTGCGCTCTCTTTTTTCGTGCTTTGTTTTCTATTGCTCTTCTATGGGCAGAGTCAGCTGATCCGGGGAAATATCCTCCCAGGTCTCCTCTTCCATGATGAGGTCGTCTATGTTCTCTATTTCCGGAAGATCGTTAAGAGTTTCGAATCCGAAAAGCTTGAGGAATTCCTTTGTGGTGCCGTAGAGATAGGGTCTTCCTATGGCTGTGCTCCTGCCGAGTTCCGCTATGAGGTTCTTCGCAAGGAGACCTTCCAGGACCCTGTCGGATTTGATGCCTCTTATGGAATCTATCTGAGCCTTGGTAACGGGCTGCTTGTACGCGATTATTGCCAGGGTCTCGAGAGCCGGCTGGGAAAGCCTCTTCTGCTTTGCCGGAGTGCAGAGGAGCTGGATATAGTCGTCGTTCTCGGCCGCCGTGCAGAGCTGGAAACTTTTGTCCATCTCTCTTATGCGAAGGCCGCTGCCCCTCTCCTCATAATCCTGCATGAGTTCTCTCATTATGTGTAGCATATCCGCTACGGGCATATTGAAAAGCTCGGCGCACACCTTCGCTTCCAGGGGGTCTCCCCAGACGAAGAGTATGGATTCGAGAGCTGATTTTATCTTTTCCTTAGTCATTTGACGCTTCCGCCTTTCTGATCAGTATATCTCCGTAGCGTTTCTTCTGTTCTGCCGTTATGGACCTTTCTCTTAAAAGCTCCAGTATGGACATGAAGGTTATGACCTTGTTGAAATTGGTATGGTCTCCTTCTATGAGCTCCGAGAAACTGGTCTTCTGTTTCTTCTTAAGTATTTCGACCACCTGGTTTATGCGGTTCTCCATGGACATCTTCTGACGCTCGATGCGTTCGTAGATCTTGTGCATCTCCTCGAGCCTCTGCTTCTTTAAAATGAAATCCATGAAAGCCTGGGCAAACTCCGTAAGGCTGCCCTTGATGATCTCTTCAGGCTCTCCCATATAGCCCTCAAGATCCTCGGCGGGCTTGGGGTGTATGTGGGAATTGAGCTCTGCCTGCTGATCCAGGAAGATGCCCATTTCCTTGAACTGCTTGTATTCCACGAGCCTTCTCACCAGGTCGGACCTTGGGTCCTCAGTGAATACTTCTTCGCCTTCCTTGACCTTCTCCGCAGGCAGAAGCATGCGGGTCTTGATCTGGATGAGCTCCGCAGCCAGCACCATGAAGTCCTGGGCGAGCTCTATGTCGAGACTCTGCATCTTCTGTACGTACTCTATATATTGACTTGTGATCTCGGATATCTGAATGTCGTAGATGTTCATCTTCGATCTCTCGATGAGATAGACGAGAAGATCGAAGGGTCCTTCGAAGATATCCAGCCTTACTTTATAGTTCATTTTCCGGTATATTCCACGAACGTGTTGCTGTAGCCGTCCGCCGCAAATGATTGTAGCATACTTTTATGGTAATTGCACACGTCGGCGTAGTTGGAATCATAGGTGCCGTAGTTGTTGATCTGGTCGTAGAGATTGCCGGGCCCAAGGTAGTATGCCGCAAGCCCGAGCTGGGGATCTCCGTCGCAGTACTCTATGAACATCTCCAGCCAGCTGGCGCCTCTTTGTATGTTGTAGTGGGGATCCCTGATCATCTCCAGGGTATAGCCGTCTTCCTCGGCGTAGATGAGCATGACCTGCATGAGCCCTATAGCCTCGACTTCCGATACGGCCGTATGGTCGTAGCGGCTTTCGGTCTGGCATATGCCCATGAGCGTATCCTCATCGCAGTAGGTGTATACGGCTCCCTCGTGTCTGAAGAGGTATTCGTAATAGAGGGCGGTCTCGTAGGAAAGGTTCGGGTTCACCTGCATCATGTAGCGGGCGCGCCCCTCTATGTATTTCGTGTTGTTTTCGCTGTAGAACTCTCTTGCGGGCACGTCTCTTAAAGTGCTTATGTACACTCCGCCCACCTGGTCGTAATAGTAGGAAAAGTCAAGACCGCTGTAGTCCTTCAGAGCATCCAGTGAAAGGTAGAGTGTCCTGGGCACTCCTTCCGCTTCCTTCGTGGTGGCGGCGCTGCCCATGGGCGCTTCCTCCTCTCCGAAGGTATAGCTGTGGCCCCAGTAGAGTTCCTCGTACTTGAGATTGCAGGCGCAGTTCCCTTCGTATACGTGGGCAAGAGAGGGTCCTTCGGCCCTCTTTGAGAACTTCACCCAGTGCCTTTCATCGTCGAAGGAAACCGAAAGGCCGAGGGCCTTTTCAATGCATTCCGACATAGGAACGAACACCGTGCCTTCCACGGAAACGAAGGGCTGATAGATCTGCCAGTTGTTTATATGATAGCCGTTGATATATATGTCTTTGTATAGGAAGCTCCCGAGGTTGAAACCCACTGATCCGTAGTTCTCGTCTACCGGCGGTTCTACGAAGGGTTCGGGTTCGGGAAAATTGTTTTCGATCTCGGTATTTTCGCCCGTATCCGCGGGCTGGGGGTCTGTATTTCCAATATGAATATGCAGTGCGGCATAATATACCGCACTGCAGATAAGTAAAACAATTATTAACTTAGTCAGAATGTTTCTAGTCTTTTTTTGCATCGCACAAGCTCAGCCTGACTAAAGCTCTTGCCTTTGCCGCTTCGGCGAGGGTCTTCTCAGCCGGAAAGATATCCGCTTTCTCCAGCTGGGCCTCGGCTCTTTTCAGCGCGGCCTTTGCTCTGTCAACGTCGATTTCATCCGCCCATTCGAAGGATGCGGCTATGAGTCTTGCCACATTGTCCGTAATGGAAAACATACCGCCTATGCACGCGGCCTTTCTGTGCTCTCCGTCTGACCCGACCGACGCAGGGCCCATACCTAAGGTCGTGACGTAGTTGACGTGGTGGGCGAGCACCTGCACGGAACCTTCCGATGCAGGCATCTGCACGCTCTCTACGTCTCCGTCGAATTTACAACCGTCCGGCGTAACTATAGTTAGATGAAATGTGTTCATATCTTAGCCTTTTGCCTTTGCAACAACTTCGTCTATTGTCCCGGCGAAGAGGAATGCGGATTCGGGGATGTCGTCGTGCTTTCCTTCGACTATCTCCTTGAATCCTCTGATGGTCTCCTTTACGGGAACGTACTTTCCTTCGTATCCGGTGAACTGCTCCGCTACGTGGAAGGGCTGGGAAAGGAATCTCTGTACCTTTCTGGCTCTGTTTACGACCAGCTTATCTTCGTCTGAGAGTTCGTCCATACCCATGATGGCGATGATGTCCTGGAGCTCCTTGTATCTCTGGAGTATTCCGATGACCGCCTGGGCAACGTCGTAATGCTCCTGACCCACGATGTCGGGGGTGAGGATCCTGGAAGTGGAATCCAGAGGATCCACTGCGGGATAGATACCGAGAGAAGCTATGCTTCTGTCAAGTACCGTGGTGGCGTCCAGATGGGCGAAGGTCGTAGCAGGCGCGGGGTCCGTAAGGTCGTCCGCAGGAACGTATACAGCCTGTACGGATGTGATGGAACCTTCCTTGGTGGAGGTGATCCTCTCCTGGAGGGCGCCCATCTCGGTAGCCAGCGTGGGCTGGTAACCTACTGCTGAAGGCATACGTCCCAGAAGCGCCGATACCTCGGAACCTGCCTGGGTGAATCTGAATATGTTGTCTATGAAGAGAAGCACGTCCTGATGCTTCGAATCACGGAAGTATTCCGCCATGGTAAGTCCGGAAAGACCTACTCTCATTCTTGCCCCGGGCGGCTCGTTCATCTGTCCGTAGACGAGAGCCGTCTTGGAAAGAACGCCGGATTCCTTCATTTCGTTGTAAAGGTCGTTTCCTTCTCTGGAACGCTCTCCTACTCCTGTAAATACGGAATAGCCGTTGTGCTCTGTGGCTATGTTGTAGATGAGCTCCTGGATAAGGACCGTCTTTCCTACGCCTGCGCCTCCGAAGAGACCTATCTTTCCTCCCTTTGCATAGGGGCAGATGAGGTCTACGACCTTGATGCCTGTTTCCAGGATCTCGGAAGAGGTCTGCTGATCGGCGTACGCGGGCGGCTGTCTGTGGATGGGCAGTCTCATTTCCGTCTTGGGCGGTTCCTTCGCATCGATGGGATCGCCCAGGAGGTTGAACATACGGCCGAGGCACTCTTCGCCTACGGGCACCGTGATGGGACCGCCTGTATCAACGGCTTCAAGACCTCTTACCAGTCCGTCGGTAGCGTTCATGGAGATGCAGCGTACTATGCCTCCTCCTATGTGCTGCGCGACTTCAGCGGTGAGCTTGGTACCGTTGTTGTCGATTTCTATGGCGTTCAGAAGATCGGGAAGATTCTCCTCCGAGAAGCGGATATCGAGAACCGGACCGACGACCTGAACTATCGTACCTGTATTCTTTGTACTCAAGGGATATCTCCTTTCAAATCAGGATTGTGCGTTGCTTCCGGCGACGATCTCAGTGATCTCCTGAGTGATCGCGCCTTGGCGGGCACGGTTGTATTGCAAGTCAAGTTCGGCAATTATCTCATCGGCATTCTTTGTCGCGGAGTTCATGGCCTGGCGTCTTGCCGCCTGTTCCGACGCTATGGATTTGCTCAGAGCGCCGAAAATGAGTCCGCCCAGGTATTCGGGGACTATGCGGTTGAACACGGTCTCCGCATCGGGTTCGTACAGGACTTTCTCCGAAACGGGTCCTTCCTTCTCTTCAAGAGTAAGAGGAAGGAGCTGCAGTCTTTCGGTCTGCTGCGAAAGGAGGTTTACGAAGTTCGTATAGATTATATACAGACTGTCATAACTGCCTTCCAGGAAACCCTGAGCCGCAAGATCAGCTAATGAATAGCAGTCAGCGGTGGTAAGGGCGGCGGCTTCCGTGTAGTCGTCGGTGACTATCTCGAAACGTCTCTTTTTGAAGAATTCCACGCTTCTCTTACCGACGGGTATGACCTTTGCCTCCTGGGGCATTCCTATGGTCATCCTGAACACGTTGCTGTTGTAGCCTCCGGCCAGTCCCCTGTCTCCTGCGATGACTATGTAGAGAGGTTTCTTCCCCTCAGTCGGGCACAGGAATTTCGACTGGAAACTGGATGAGGAGGACGCAATGTCCTGCATGGCCTGGTAGAAGGTGGTGAAGTATTCTTTTACCGCAACCGCCTTTTGCTGGGCCCCTCTCAGTTTGCTTGCCGCGACAAGCTCCATCGCCTTGGTGATCTGGCGGGTGGAGTTCATGCTTTTTATTCTGTTTTTTATTGCCTTGGTAGATAAACCGGCCATTTCCAGTCTCCTATCCTAATGTTGCCAGATAATCGGCGACTCTTTCGCTTATGGCAGCCTTCAGTTCTTCGTTGTCTTCGTCTGAAAGCTTGCCGGTCTTTCTTATGTTCTCGAGGACCTGCCCGTGATTTGCATCGAGCCACGGATAGAGTTTCATCTCGAAATCGTGGATCTTGTCTACGGGAACGTCCGCAAGGTATCCGCCTGTTACGGCGAAGAATATGGCTACCTGATGGGCTACGTCCAGAGGTTCGTTCTTGCCCTGTTTGAGAACTTCCACTATTCTGGCGCCCTGGTCCAGTCTGTCCTTGGTATCCTTATCAAGGTCGGAACCGAACTGAGCGAAGCTCTTGAGCTCGATGTACTGTGAATAGAGAAGTTTCAGGGAACCCGCGACCTTCTTCATTGCTTTGATCTGGGCGTCACCTCCGACTCTCGATACCGAGATACCGGGGTTGATAGCTGGCAT
This sequence comes from Bacillota bacterium, assembly GCA_017432725.1. Taxonomy (GTDB): domain Bacteria; phylum Bacillota; class Clostridia; order Peptostreptococcales; family Anaerovoracaceae; genus RUG13409. The sequence continues at coordinate 1,081 of JAFRIQ010000011.1, read as the reverse complement.
TATGCCTGAGTGGAACATCTCTGTTTCCAGGAATATCTGACCGTCCGTGATGGAAATGACGTTGGTCGGGATATATGCGGAAACGTCGCCTGCCTGAGTTTCGATGATGGGCAGAGCGGTAAGAGATCCTCCGCCGTATTCGGGATCCATCTTCGCAGCTCTTTCGAGAAGTCTCGAATGGAGATAGAAAACGTCGCCCGGATAAGCTTCTCTTCCCGGAGGTCTTCTGATCAGCAGGGACAGGGCTCTGTACGCTACGGCGTGCTTTGAAAGGTCGTCGTAGATGACCAGGACGTCTTTTCCCTGATGCATGAAGTATTCTCCCATGGCGCATCCCGAATAGGGAGCTATGTAGAGAAGCGGTGCAGGTTCGGAAGCCGTGGCCGATACGACTATGGTATAGTCCATGGCTCCTGCTTCCTGCAGGTTGCCTACCAGCTGGGCTACGGTGGACTGCTTCTGACCTATGGCTACGTAGATGCAGATGACGTCCTTGCCCTTCTGGTTGATGATAGTGTCTATGGCGATGGTCGTCTTTCCTGTCTGACGGTCGCCTATGATAAGTTCTCTCTGGCCTCTGCCGATGGGTATCATGGCGTCTATGGCCTTGATGCCTGTCTGAAGAGGCGTATCAACGCTCTTTCTTACGAGTATTCCCGGGGCGGGGCTTTCGATGGGGGCGTACTGGTCTGCTTCTATGGGACCCTGCTCGTCTATGGGCTGTCCCAGGGCGTTGACCACGCGTCCCAAAAGCTTCTCACCGACGGGAACGGATACGACTCTGCCTGTACGCTTTACCGTATCTCCCTCTTTTATACCTTCGTCAGGACCGAGCATAACGATGGAAACGGAGTTTTCCTCCAGATTCTGAGCCATTCCGAAGACCCCTGTTGGGAATTCGAGAAGCTCGTTTACCATGCAGTTCTCAAGTCCTGCCGCGCGTGCGATACCGTCTCCGACCAGGACTACTACCCCGGTCTCGGACTGGTTGATCTTCACGTCGTAATTCTTGATCTGTGAGCGGATAATCTTTGAAATTTCTTCGGGTCTTAATTCCATTGATTCACCTTTTCTGTTAAGT
>JAFRIQ010000010.1 GCA_017432725.1 Bacillota bacterium | reverse complement strand
GGATCAAACTCTTAATTGAATGGTATCTGATCAAGGCACTAAAGCCTTGCTCAAATCAAGTTTGAGTCTTTTGACTCTTTAGATGCGCTTTGCGCTTTTTCGCTTTGCGAAATTATTGTTTTTGTTTTGGAATCGTACAGGGAACCATTTATTTGGTTCCTTACCAATCTCATAAAGTGATTGGTTGTACTTAAGTCTGAAAAGAAACTTGATTCTTTTCTCTTGACTTAGTTTTCTACACTATTCGATGTTTTCAAGGTACATTGCCCGCTCTTGTGGCGAGCTTTTTTATTCTAATGTTTTGCCCCTGGTTTGTCAACAACTTTTTTGCACTTTTTTACAAGTTTTTTTACTAAAAAAAGGGCCTTGTGCAGTGCCCTTTTTTAAACCACAAAATGTAGTATTTTCAGTACTTTTCAGTCACGGAAGGAAGGATCCTTCTGCTGATTTCCTCTTTTTTTTAGTCTCCGAAGTCGACGTCTTTGTAGTCTGCTACGGCAGCATCTATGCTCTGGGCTTCAGAGCCTTCTCCTGCGATCTTTCTGGTTATGATACCTACTATCATAGCTACTGCAAGAGCCGTGAGTGTGAAGAGGCTTCCGCCTGTCGCTGCGTTATGTCCGAAGCTGATCGTAAGTCCGCCTATGCCGCATACGAGGATGGCTGCTACAGGATAAAGGTTCCTGTTGTCTCCAAGGTCGACCTTCGAGAGGAGCTGGAGTCCGGATACTGCGATGAAACCGTAGAGGGCAACGCAGGCACCGCCCATCACGCACTTGGGTATGGAGTTGATGAGGGCAACGAAAGGTGTGAAGAAGGAGAGCAGCATGCATCCGAACGCTGCCGTTCTGATGGTGTATGTGGATGCGTTTCCTGTGATGGCTACGCAGCCTATGGATTCGCCATATGTCGTGTTGGCGCAGCTTCCGAGGAAGGTACCTACCATGGAGCCGACACCGTCTCCGAGGAGAGTCCTGTCGAGACCCGGTTCAGAGATGAGATCTTTTCCTATTATATTACCGAGGTTCTTGTGATCTCCTACGTGCTGAGCAAGCTCTACCACTGCTATGGGAGCGTAGATCAGGAGAAGGGTCACTACTGCGGACCAGTCGATGGCGGCATATTCGCCGTTTGTCTGTACCGCTCTTATGATGAAGAGCTTGGGAACGTCTACTATGGACTTTATGGAGAACGTGCCGAAAGCCGCCTCGAAGGAATCGAAGCTTGTGATCTGAAGAGCCGGGATATCCGCAACTCTTCCTATGATGGTGAGCACTAAGGCGAGGAGATATCCTGCGCCTATTCCGTAGATGAACGGGAAGAACTTCATGTTCTTATTTCCTCTTACGGAAGAATATACTATTGCGAAGAAGGTGAAGAGACCGACTACGATGTACAGGATGCTCTTGTTGTCTCCGCCGTTGGATGCCATCCAGCCCGTGGCTGTTCCGGAAAGGGAAAGTCCGATGAGTGTGACTATGGGGCCTGCGATGGCTGCCGGCATGAGTTTGTTGACCCATCCGCTGCCCGAAACTTTGATGATGAGAGCGAAGACTACGTATACGAGACCTGCGATAGCTACGCCGATGATGACTCCCCAGTATCCGTAGCCTGCACCGATCGATGCGGCATATGCCGGAAGGAAGGTGAAGGAGCTTCCCAGGAATACGGGGCTCTCAGATTTTGTGAAGAGAAGATAGATAAGTGTTCCGCAGCCTGCGCCGAAAAGGGCAGCAGCCGGATCAGAGGGAAGTCCGTTTCCGCTCATGATCATAGGAACGAGGAGTGTTGCCGCCATAATGGCGATCATCTGCTGAAATGCGAAAAGAAGATTTTCTCTTCCCTTCGGTTTTTCATGTACGTCGTAGATCAGTTTCATTTTTGTCTCCTTTTAACTCGATTTCGATCCGTTTTTTCTTTAAGTCCAAAACAAAAGACCTTGCCTTTTTTGGCAAGGTCTGCTTCTCAAAATCACCGCGCCGCAGCGCCGTTACATTTCCTTGCCAATATCTCTGTATTGGATTTAAAGATCAATGTATTTATCCTTCGATATAGTATCAAAAGGCGGCTTTTCTGTCAACGGAAAAGCCGCCCCTTTAAGTCAAAAACTACTCAACTTTTCTCAGGCAGTACAGAAGCTCCACGTGCCATTCCTGAAGCCCTTCTTCATACTTCGCGAAAACGAGATTTCCTTCCGGATCGTGCATTGCCGTGGATTCTACGTTATATTGGTCGATCGGATACTGCGAGAACATGAAGTACGTGGCAAACATATCATAAGTGATATCCTCGCCTGCTTCAAGGCTCAGCGACCTTATAAAGGGCCCGGAAAAACGCTCTTCCCTGCTGTTATACATGAAATAACTCTCATCACCAAGGTAGTATTTTACGACCAGAACAGCATCGAAGTCTCCGGCATTTTTAAGTTTCACCATATCCTGCGTGTAGTTATCTCCCTTTACGAGCTCCAAACTGATATTCTGCGTGTCCGGCAGCTCCTGATTGTTTTTCCCGACCTGGAAGGAAAGAGGCACATACCTGTAATCTTCTCCGTTCAGAGAGTATTTTAGTATACAGTCTATCCTGCCCGGCTGGCCTATCGCTTCCTGCGTATCTTTTTTGATATCTACACTGTATATATCAAGTACCGTGCCGTTCACAGGGTCTGTATTCTTGTGGTTCGCGCTCTGACTGAAGATCAGGTAATCACCATCCTGAAGATTGCACATCACTCCGTTTATGCTGAAAGGATACATATCTATGTATGCATAGATCGGATCCCCTTTCTTGCCGGTCAGCTGGAACCTGAAATTATACTGAACATGGTTTCCCTGTTCGTTCTCACTATATTCAGCGCCTGCAAAAACGACCTGAAGATCGTCATTATCGAATATTACTTCGTTGATCGCAGAAATATCGACTTCCTTGTCTTCCTTCCCTCCGTCCGAAGCACCGCCGCATGACGCAAGACAAAGCATCATGACCAGTATCATCAAAAAAGCAATTGTTTTCTTCATCATATTATCCTCCATATACATTACTTCTGCGGTTTATACGATACCGTACCGCAGACTCTGTCCCCTGCGTCGCCTGCCGCCGTAAGTATGTATCCCTTTTCATTGAGCGGCTGGTCCGAATAATTGGCGCAGTACACCTTTACGTCCGGATGGTTCTTGTATACCAGCTCAAGTCCCTGCTTTGCGGCGAATATACACATGACTTTTATCCTCGTGCATCCGGCTTCCTTGCAGTACTTTATGGCTGCATCGACGGACACACCCGTGGCAAGAGCGGGATCCACTATGATCACCTGATCCTTTGCCGCGTCTACGGGAAGTTTGAAATAGTAAGTCACGGGCTGAAGAGTCTCTTCATCTCTGTAAAGACCCACGTGACCCACCTTTCCCGTGGGAACCAGTGCTCTGAGTCCGTCCACCATTCCGAGGCCTGCTCTTAAGATAGGCACTATCGTTATATCCTCAGCGAGCACGGGTGTCGTTATCTTCTGGAGCGGGGCTTGTATCTCCACGTCTTTGAGCTTAAGGTCTTTAAGCACTTCATATCCCATGAGCGTAGTCATCTCGTTGACAAGCTCGCAGAACTCCTTGGATCCCGTATTCACATCGCAGAGGTGAGACACCTTGTGTTTGATGAGGGGATGATCGAATACCGTAAGGTTTTTTAAGAATTCGTCCATAAATTTCTGCCTTTCCTTATGCGCTTTTTACGTTTGTTTTTCTTTTTTCAGTTTAACACTCATCCAGGTCCTCTTTCAAGGAAGCGTTGAAAAAAGCGATCCTAAAATGTACAATATATTATTAAGGAAGCAATAAAGCCCCTCAGAGAAAGGAATTGCAGCATGAAGAAGAAAGTACAGCTGATGGACGAGGTCGCGGTAAAAAGAGCCCTGACCAGACTGTCCTTCGAAATAGTCGAAAAGAGTCCCGATCCCTCGAAAATAGTGCTGGTAGGCATCAAGACCAGAGGCCTTCCCATAGCCAGCAGAATAGCCGCCAATATAAAAAATCACAGCGGCATAGAGCTTCCCGTAAGAGAGCTCGACATCACTTTCTACAGAGATGATCTCTCCCACGCAGATGCCGACCCGACGGTAAAAAAAGCCGATTTGGGGCTCGATATACATGGGAAAGAGATAATCATCTGCGACGACGTTTTGTACACGGGAAGGACCGTTAGAGCGGCCATAGAGGCCATATTCTCACAGGGCCGCCCGGCCAAGATAGGTCTAGCAGTCCTTATCGACAGAGGTCACAGGGAGCTGCCCATAAGGCCGGACTACGTAGGGAAAAACGTACCAACTTCTCAGAGGGAAGTGGTAAAGGTCTCCTTCGAGGAAGTGGACGGACAGACAGGCGTCGATCTTTATGAAAAGGAAGAAAACGAATGAAGAAGATACTTGTGAGCGCATGCCTTCTCGGCTACGAATGCAGATATGACGCCAAGTCGAAGACCTGTCCCAAGGTCCTCGCATTGGCAGAAGACAAGGATACGGTCCTCATTCCCGTATGTCCCGAACAGCTGGGCGGTCTGCCGACTCCCCGCGTGCCTTCCGAAAGGCAGCGCACAAAAGACGGAGAGACAAGGAGCATTACGCGCCCCGGCGCTGTACTTGCAAAAGACGGCAAAGATGTGACGGCAAATTACAGAAAAGGCGCGGAGATAGCTACTGAGATCGCCCGTCTCAACGATATAGACATGGCGGTCCTGAAGGCAGGAAGCCCAAGCTGCGGAAAAGATATCATCTACGACGGAAGTTTCACCGGAGCCAAGGCAAAAGGAGACGGAGTCACCACGGAAATGCTTAAACAAGCAGGGTTCAAAGTCCTGAGCGACGAAGAACTCTAAAAAACGCACAACAAAACATAAAGACCCCGCTGCGCAGGCAGCGGGGTCTTCATGTTCGTGATGTCCTATACAAAAGACCCTGCCTTTACGGCAGGGTCTTAAAATAATTGGTATTAAAGACTATTTAGTGGATGTCTTCTGGATCTTTTTCTTGAGGACAGCTACCATAATGAGCATAGCAAACGCAACACCGAGTGCGACGAAGCTGTTATCAAAGGTGAGCGGCGGGGTAGCGAACTCATTGACGATCTCGCAGTCAAGTACGATATATCCGTCTTCAGTTCCACCCACGACAGGTCTTGGGGTAGTCGTTACATAACCCTCTACGTTACCGACTTCTTTGACTTCGTAGTCATGTCCGCCTTCCATATTGGCCCACCAATGTGACCAGTTGTTGTTCTCATTGAGTTCAACGGGCTCTCCAACGGCTTGCTTGTCCTTGTAGAGCTGTACCTTGATTGCTTCAGGTCTGTCTTCATCCTTATCACCCTTCCATGTCTTGCGGGCAACGATCTGGATGATCTGGCTGTTGGTCATCTCTGCTGTGATGAGTACTCTTCCGTCTTCGGTCTTTCCTTCACCATACTCGATTCCCTTGAGCTCATAGTTCTGAGGAACGGAAACTTCCTTTACATAGTATGTATATCCCTTGCCGGGGAGATTCTTCCACGTGTATGTCCAGTCTGAGTCTTTTGCAAGTTCTACTTCCGGTCCATATGGTGTACCGGGGTCTTCAGTTCCTACAACTACCTGATAGAGCTGTACCCTGAGGTATTCTTCATCGCAAGGAGCAGTCAGGTTGATCCAGGACTTGTCGACTCTGAAGTCGATGGTTGCGGTGTCGGTGAATGGAACTGTCTCAATATCAGTTGCCGCCGCCGTGGGAGCATAAATAGCATTTTGAGTTGTCTGCTCAATCGTAACATGGTTACGATAGCCTTCAGCGTCAATGGTCTTTCCAACGATAAGGGTATCGTTTACGTACTGGATTGCTGCTGAAAGGGTGTCTTCGGTAGCTTTAACAGCACCGCCGACTTTGACGACATATTTGGTTCCGTTAAGATTTTGATATGCACCTTCCAAAGTGGCAAGATCTACACCAGTGGAGACTACTGTGACCGTTTTGCCTCCACCCTGGATGAAGACATCCGCATCGTTATAATTATTTGCATAATCCGTCGTGGCCGCCACAGATTTAAAAGGCATAGTTTGAGTTCTTCCTGCTTTGCCACCGACAACTTCCCACTCCGGGTTGAGTTGAACAGGATTAAGGTTAACCACTGCCTCAGCACCCTGTCCGCCACTCAAACTGTAAGACACATTCGGGGTCTTAACCTCAACAGGATGAGCATTCTCATCATCGATCAAATAACCATTTGGGGCTTTTGTTTCTTTTACATAATACGTACCTGCCTTTAAGTTACTGACAACGACGGTTCCATCACTGCCCGTGGTAACTTCACCTACTGGTACCCATGTGTCTGTAGCAGCATCATATTGTGTGGCTTCTTCACTAAGATTAGAATCTGCGTATACTCTGAATTTTGCACCTTCAAGAAGCTTTTCTTTATCTTCGGAATCTGCTTTTGTAATCCTGAATGCCCCTAAGACTAATATATGATCGTCAATTCCAACGGAGCTCAAATACTCAAGACCAATCGAATAATGATATGATTTTGATATGGAGTTGTCTGAAGTGGGGTTATATCCCTGGTTTGTTTCAGACGGAAGTACACCCGAATATTTCACGTTAAGTTCTTTCGGAGTAGTCATATTTGCTTCATCCAAAGAGAAATTAATCATATTCCCTGTACTTTGTGTCGCTCTGTCAAAGCCTTCTACCTCTACAGCGACCGGTAACATGTCATTGCCGTTAGTATCCACTACTCCATGATCAACAGTACCATCCTTTTTGTTAACCCCATTCAGAGCATATACATAAAGAAGCTTTGTCTCCCATTTGTAATCTTGCGTAAACTTGTGCGCCTCTGAAATCCTTCCATTTTTGCCTTGCGTAAAGACATTGTTTGTGAAATCATACGCCGGAAATACCTTGATAGGCCATTCTGTGGTGTTCTTATCTACTTGTATAGTAGGAATACTGTCTAATCCATCTCCAAGTTCACCTAACTCCGCCAAGTTGTTAGTTTCAATACTTTTTGTGATGTAGATTTTACCAATCTTTCCATAGTCAGAATCTGTTGAAGCTTTGATGTAAGCATCAAGTTGCTTAAAGCTCGTGATTGTGTCCACTTCAAAGTCGTCCGGATATTCTATATATCCGTCCGCACTCACCGGTACTGCTGAGAAACACAGTACCAACGCAAGCACTAGCGCTAACAAAACCTTTCTTTTCATGTCTTTAGTCTTCTTTCTTACCAATTAAAAAATTACAAAACGAGTCCTTTAGGGACTTTTTCATTTAATTATAGAACAAGGGTCGGCATAATGCCAACCCTTTTTTGTTCGTTTTATATTGAAAATGCAGGTTTTTTTGAGCTTTTTTCTTAGAAATTTCTGCGTTTTCCGTTATTTGGACAATTTACTTGCCGCAGCCGGATCGAGATAGACCGTTACGTCCGGATGGAGCTGAAGTATGGATGCGGCCACCTGGGTGTCGATGGGACCGTTGATCATCTTATCCACAACGTCGGCCTTGTTCTCGCCTATAGCCATGAGGATGATGCTTCTTGCGTGCATTATGGACTTGATGCCCATGGTAACAGCCTGTTTCGGGACTTCGTCTATGCTTTTGAAGAACCTGGAGTTTACTTCTCTGGTGTTCTCTTCAAGATCTACTACGTGAGTGAGGGAATCCCAGGGAGTTCCCGGCTCGTTGAATGCGATGTGTCCGTCAACGCCTATGCCCAGGATCTGAAGGTCGATGCCGCCTGCCGCCTCGATCTGTGCGTCGTAGGTCTTGATGTTCTCAAGGTTGATACCATCGGGAACGTGAGTCCTTGATTTATCGATATCTATGTGATCGAAGAGGTTGTGGTCCATAAAATAGCGGTAGCTCTGATCGTGGCTTCCGTCGAGGCCTACGTACTCGTCCAGGTTGAAGGTCGTTACGTCCTTAAAGGAGATAACGCCCTCCTTGTTGAGCCTTGCGAGCTCTGCGTAAAGTCCCAGAGGCGTGGAGCCTGTCGCTCCGCCGAGGACTGCGTTGGGTTTTCTCTTGAGAAGCTCAACGTACTGCTGTGCAGCCTGCTTTGCGATCTCTTCTTCTGTTCCTATGATAACTTTCATTCTGTTCTCCTTTTCGCGTCTTTTTCAAAGACGCATCTATGCTTAGATTCCTTTTTCCGATTTGTTGATCCGAAGAGACCTTACTCCGTTCTCTTCTCGACTATGCGACCGTCGTTCTTCTTGATGGTGTTCGCGGGTACGACTCCCCTCGAGCACGTGGTCGGGTAAACGGTGGCGTTCCTGCCCACAACAGAGCCCGGATTGAGGACTGCGTTGCAGCCTATCTCGCACCAGTCTCCGAGCATGGCGCCGAACTTTCTTCTTCCGGTCTCCATCTGCTCGTCGTCGGACTTTACAACCACGTTCTTTCTGTCGGACTTGACGTTAGACGTGACGGAGCCCGCTCCCATATGGGCGTGGAAGCCCAGGACGGAATCTCCTACGTAGTTATAGTGAGGTACTTCGCAGTTGTCGAAGATGACTGCGTTCTTGACTTCGCAGGAATTGCCCACGACGGAATTCTTTCCGACTATGGCGCTTTCCCTTATGAATGCGCAGTGCCTTATTTCAGCGCCGTGGTCTATGATGCAGGGCGCTCCTATGAACGCAGAAGGATATACCTTGGCGTCCTTTGCGATCCAGATGCCTTCGGAAGGGTTGTCGAATTCATCCTTGGGAAGAGTAGGACCGAGTTTGAGTATGAAATCCTTTATATCGCCGAGAACTTCCCAGGGATAATCCTTTCCCTCGAAAAGCTCAGCTGCGATGGTATGCTCCATATCGAAGAGCTCTTTTATTGTCGGTATCATTTGCAGCCTCCTATTTGATCTTTATGAGCTTGCCGGCCTGCTTCATTGCCGCGATCATTGAATCCACCGCTTCTTCCGCGGCTTCCATGGTCTGAGCTTCGGACATGACTCTTAAGACCGGTTCCGTACCGGACTTTCTCAGGAGCACTCTTCCCGTGTCGCCTAGCTTCTTTCCGGCGGCTTCCACCGATGCCTTTACGATGGGGTCTTCCATGGTCTCGTCCTTGTCGGTCACCACCACGTTCTTCAAAACTTGGGGATACATGGTGACGCCTTCTACCAACTTCGCAAGACTGCTCTTCTGCTTGATAACTGTCTGCATGACCTGTATGGCTGTCAGAACTCCGTCGCCGGTGGTGGCGTACTTCTTGAAGATTATATGTCCGGACTGCTCGCCTCCTATGAGGTGGCCGTTCTCAGCCATGTTCTCATATACGAATCTGTCGCCTACGGCGGTCTTCTCGTATCCTATCCCGAGCTCGTCCAAAGCCTTGTAGAGTCCGAAGTTGCTCATGATGGTGGTAACGACTTTGCTGTCTCCAAGCTCTCCTGTCTGCTTCATGTACTTGGCGCACATATACATTATCTGGTCTCCGTTGACTTCGTTTCCGTATTCGTCCACGGCCAGGCAGCGGTCGGCGTCTCCGTCGAATGCGAACCCTATATCCAGATGATTGTCTTTGACGTACTGGCAGAGACCCTCGATGTGCGTGGATCCGCAGTTTTTGTTGATGTTCAGTCCGTCGGGCTGGTCGTTGATCACGTGGGTCTCGGCGCCCAGGGCGTCGAACACGTTCTTGGCGATCTGCCATGTGGATCCGTTGGAGGGATCCAGGCCTACCTTTACTCCTTTGAAGGAGCATGTGGCAAGGCTGATGAGATAGCCTATGTAGCGGTTCCTTCCCGCTGCGTGGTCTATCACGCTTCCCACGTTGGCGCCTGTGGCCAGGGGAACTTCCCAGTCTCCGTCGAGATATTCCTCGACTTTGTCCAGGACCTCGTCCATCATCTTCTCTCCGTCGCCGTTGATGAGCTTGATGCCGTTGTCCGTGAACGGATTGTGGCTGGCGGAGATCATGACTCCGCAGTCGAAGCCTTCCGTTCTGGCCACGTAGGCCACGGAAGGAGTGCTGGTCACGTGAAGAAGATAGCAGTCGGCTCCGGCCGCCACTATGCCCGCTGAAAGAGCGTCTTCATACATGTAACTGGACCTTCTTGTGTCCTTTCCCACGACTATCTTTGCTCTGTAGTCGGCGGGATGCTTCATTTCCGGATTCGCTCCGTAGTACCAGCCTATGAAAAGGCCGATCTTGAATGCGTGCATGGCGGTAAGGTCCACGTTGGCCTCACCGCGGAATCCGTCTGTTCCGAAATACTTACCCATTTTTCTATTTCTCCCTTACGTAAACGCTTACCGTTTCAGGCGATAAGCTAATATTGACTCCTAAGATCTGGGTGCTCGCCGTCACCTTGACGTTGGTCGTGCCCAGAATGAATTTGGAACCGTCTGCCGTCAGGATCACGTCGGACGCGGACATGGTCTTCAGCGTCGCGATAGGTCCTTTGACAGTCGCCGTTATATACTGATCCTCCGGCAGGGAATACGTCGCGTAAAGCTTGTCGGAGAGATTGGATGTCGATATTTCATAGGGGTAGTAGTGGAAGTCTATACTGCCCGTATCGTCAAGATCCACCACCATCTGTATATCCTTATCCTTTTCGGAAAGATATACTCCATCGGGAAGCACGGGCACTATACCTATGGACGTATCGCCGGAGATACCGTCTATATCTATCTCCTCGGAGTAGACTTCGGAGACTCCCGCTATATCCGCGCTGGCTCCCTTTACGGTTATGGTCTCGGGAACGGTGATCTTGTTGATGCTGGCCCCTGCCCACGGCTGTCCGTACCATACGGTATTCAGTGTCACCGTCTTGGTCGGGTAGACTGCAGCCCTGACTGTGATCTCGGGATCGGACGCCTTGACTCCGGCAAGAACGTTGCCGGAAGAATCCTTGACCTGACCTTCGAGAAGAAGCTCTGATATCTCCTCGTATTTGAGGGCGGATGAATCGACGGTCACGTCATAACTGCTGACCTTTTCCACCTGGTTCTTTGCTCCGGACACTTCGACTACCGAAGGATAGACAGAAATGACCGCAGCCTCGTTTCCCTGGGTCTGATTTCCCGTATATACCACGTTGACGTCTACGGTCTTGACCTCCAGCTCGTCGACGTAGACCTGCTGCTTTCTTGAACGTATATCCTCGACCGTGTACTCCTTGGGGACCTTCACTTCTACGGTGATATAGTCCTGACCAAGAGTCAGCTCCGACACGTCCGCCGTCGCCGATATATTGTCTACGGAAATGGTGGCGAGATCCGTTCTCGAGCCGCGTACCGTGATATCCACCGTATATTTGCCGCTGCCGTCTATGGCAAGGTTCTTTTCATAGAGCGCTTCCGTGCCCGTAAGGGTGACGGGTATGTTCCTGACCACCGTTGTGGACGAGGGGTTCACCACGTTGATGACGTATACCCATAAAGCTATGGAGATGAGCAGCGAGGTCACCAGTCTCAATATCTTACGACTTTCCATCTATTTTCCTCCAAAGCCTTGTAACTTTCGCGATAAGCGTGTCTTCCTGTCCGCCGGTAAGGTAGGCGTCGAGAAGCTGTTTTTCCACGCTCTTAAGATCAAGGAATCTGGAAAGTTTTCCGTTCCTTGCAGTAGAGATGATGCCCGTCTCTTCCGAGACTATTATGACCAGGGCATCGGATACCTCAGAGATGCCTATGCCGGCGCGGTGTCTCGTGCCAAGGTCTCTCGAAAGGTTCTGGTTCTGCGTAAGGGGCAGCACACAGGCTGCGGAATATATCCTGTCTCCCCTGAGTATGACGGCTCCGTCATGCAAGGGGGCTCCCTTGTAGAATATGTTGTTGAGAGCCTCCGTGGTGATCTTTGCGTCCACGATGGTACCGGACTCGGCTACGTCGTCCAGAGCCGTTTCCTGCTCCACCACTATGAGGGCTCCTTCTTTTCTTGCGGAGAAGTATTCGACCGACTTCACGATCGAATCCACTATGGTCATATTGTACTCGGCGCTCATGGAAGGCTGTTTAAGGCCTATCCTGCTCCTTCCGAGGAAGTCGAGGGCACGCCTGAGTTCCGGCTGGAAGACGACGACCAGAGCGATAAGACCTATGCTCAGGACCCTCCCTATCATCCATGAAAGAACGTAAAAATGACAGAGGTCGGCCAGGAAGGCTATGATGATGACTATCATTATGCCCTTTGCCAGCTGAGCCGCTCTGGAAGAAGTCAGGAATCCCAGCAGGTGATACACGATGAACGTCACTATGGCGATATCGATGATATCAGAAATGCTGATCCCCGTTAAAATGCCTGTGATGTACTGACCCAAAGCCCTTCTCCTTTCAACAATATGACATTTTATTATATTCCCTTCCGGCTTTTCTTGACAAGAAAAAAGACCTTCTCCACGAAAAAATCACGGGCCCGAAAATGGCTGCCGTAAATTTACTTATGCCCTCCTTTGTGATATGCTTTTCCCAAGGAAAAGAGGTGCCTTATGAACAAGGAATACTATGTGAATACGCTTCAGGTCGGCGAAGAACTGACCGACTTTTTCATGGTGAAGAGCCCCTCCATCAAGGTGGGAGCCAATCACAAGACATATTTCGATATAACGCTGTGCGACAAAACAGGCGAGATAAACGGCAAGAAATGGGACGTAGACGAGGTGGAAGGCCAGAACCTTTCCAAGCTCAAGGACGGCGACCTGGTAAAGATCAAAGCCAGCGTATCCGAATGGAACGGCATAAAGCAGCTTAGAGTGGCCAGGATAAGGAAGGCGGACGCTTCCGCCGACAGTCTTGAGATGGCTGACTATATAAAGGCAGCTCCTGAAGATCCTGGCGCCATGTTCGAATTCCTCTGGGACAAAGCCCAGGACATAAGCGACGAAGGTCTCAGAAAAGTATGCACCGACGCCCTCGAGGAAAATAAGGAAAAACTGTCGTACTATCCCGGCGCCATGAGGAACCATCACGCCGAATACGCAGGTCTTCTCTACCACATGAAGAGGATGCTCGACATGGGCATCAGGGCATGCGAAGTATATACCAACCTCGACAGAGACTGGGTCATATGCGGAGTCATAATGCACGACATGGAAAAGCTCAACGAGATCGATTCCAACGAGCTCGGGATATCCTCGGGATATACGGTCAAGGGCAACCTTCTGGGACATATAGTCCTCGGGACCATACGCATGGAGGAAAGAGCAAAGAAGGCAGGTCTTTCCGAAGAAAAGACCGTGATGCTCCAGCACATGATACTGGCCCACCACTACGAGCCTGAGTTCGGATCTCCGGTAAGACCTATGTTCCCGGAAGCGGAGCTTCTTCACTACCTGGATATGCTCGACGCCAAGATGTTCGATTTCGAAGCGGCTCTGGAAGGCGTAGACGGAGGCCACTTCTCCGAAAGGATAAGAACTCTGGACAACAGAATGATATATAAACCCACGTTTAAATGAAGGAAGAAAAGACCGGCACAGCCGCCGAGCTGATTTTTCACAACGAAAGCAACTTCTACACCATACTGCTCTTTGAAACCGAAGAAGAGCAGTTTTTTGCAGTAGGGAATATGGCGCATCCAAGAGCCGGCAGAAGCTACCGCCTTCTCGGAGAATGGAAGACCCATCCAAAATACGGAGAGCAGTTCGCCTTCTCTTCGGCGGAAGAACTGGAACCGGCCACCAGGGAAGGTATAGCCGCTTTCCTTTGCTCCGGCATCATAAAGGGCATAGGACCCAAGATGGCCGCGGCTATAACAGGCCGCTTCGGAGACGATACCCTGAGGATAATAGCCGAAGAGCCCGAAAGGCTCACGGAGGTGCCCGGGGTCGGAAAGGCAAAAGCCCTTGCCATAGAGGAGGGTTACCGGCAGCACAGGGAGTACGCCGACACGGTGCTTGCCCTTTCTGCCTACGACATATCCGCTTCCGTATGCATGAAGCTCTACGCCAGCTACGGGAAGGACGCCGTAGCCGTCGTTCAGGACAACCCCTACGCCCTCATAGCCGACGTATACGGAATAGGATTCAAAAAAGCTGATAAGATCGCCCAGTCCGTGGGCATTGCCTCAGACTCCCCTCACAGGATAAAGAGCGGTATAAAGTACCTGCTTTCCCAGCTGGTGGGATCGGGAGACACCTATGCGCCCGCCGCGGAGTTCACGGAAAACGCAGCCCGTTTCCTGGACGTTACCAGGGAACAGGTCTCCGACTGCGCCTTCGAGCTGGTCATGGACGGGGATCTGTGCAAAGACCTGGTGGACGGAACGGCAGTATACATGCTTTTCCCGTATTACAGGGCGGAAAAATACAGCGCCGCAAAGCTCTATGAGCTTTGCACCGCCGAGCTTTCCGGCATAGCCGTAGCTCCTGAGAACCTCATAAGACAGGAGGAGAAAAGGAGCGGTATAGCTCTTTCCGAAAAGCAGAAGAACGCCGTGATCTCCTCAATGAAGAACGGCGTGCTGGTCATAACGGGAGGCCCCGGCACTGGAAAGACGACCATCATAAACACCATACTTTCCATATACGACTACGCAGGACTGACCACTGCCCTTGCGGCGCCCACAGGAAGAGCCGCCAAAAGGATGCAGCAGGCAACGGGAAGGCCTGCCGCCACGGTGCACAGGCTTCTGGAATACGCCTATGCCGACGGGGAAGACAGGATGATCTTCGGAAGGAACGAAGCCAACCCCTTAAGTTATGACTGCATAATCATAGACGAGATGTCCATGGTGGACATACTGCTGATGGAAGCTCTATTAAGAGCCGTAAGGCCAGGCACCCGCCTCATACTTGTAGGAGACGCAGACCAGCTTCCGCCTGTGGGAGCGGGAAACGTTCTCAAGGACATTATCTCCTGCGACTGTATACCCAGCTGCCGGCTCACCGACATCTTCCGTCAGGCAGAGGAAAGCGCCATAGTGGTCAACGCCCACCTCATAAACAGAGGCGATTACCCTGCGTACAACGAAAAAGGCAGCGACTTCTTCATGGTGAGAAGACAGCCTAAGGACATACGCAGCACCATAGGAGAGCTGTGCAAAAGCAGGCTGCCCGCCTTCTTCAAGGATCTCGATCCTTATACGGACATCCAGGTCCTTACCCCCGCGAGAAAAGGAGAACTGGGCTGCGTAGAACTCAGCCGCATGCTTCAGGATCTTCTGAATCCGCCATCACCGGAAAAGCCGGAAAAAAAGATCGGCGACCGTATATACAGGGTCGGAGACAAGGTCATGCAGACAAAGAACAACTACCAGATGGAGTGGAAGAGTCTCAGGACCATGCTGAGCGGCAACGGCGTTTTCAACGGCGATATGGGCATCATAGACGAAGTGGATAATGAAAACGGCGTCATAGGCGTGATCTTTGACAACGAGATCTACGTACGCTATGATTATTCCAACATAGAAGAACTGGAAAGCGCCTTTGCTCTTACGGTGCACAAAAGTCAGGGCTCGGAATTTCCCGTGGTAGTCATACCGATGGCTATGTTCCCGCCCATGCTGTCCACCAGGAACCTTCTCTACACCGCAGTGACAAGGGCAAAGGAAGCCGTGGTGCTCGTCGGGATACCCGAGGTATGCAACGCCATGGTGGACAACAACGCTGCCCAAGAAAGGTACTCGGCGCTTTCATACAGATTAAGGAGTTTATGGAACATAATAGATGAGTGAGCGGCTTAAGATTTGGGGGCTTGCTTTACTTAAGAAAATACATCCGGCAAAGACCGCAGGTCTTTTGCTGGATTTTATTTACCCTGAGAACCTCTACTGCTCCTGCTGCGGAGACGCGATAGACAGAAAGACCAGGATACACAGCCTGTGCGACAAATGCATAAAAAAGATAACTTGGGTCTCTGACAACCCCTATGAATCGTCTATGGACGATATGGCCTTCGACGAGCTGTATACCTGCTGCATATACGGATACTACCCGAGGCAGATGATACAGAAACTAAAGTTCGGCGAAGGAAGGTATCTTGCTAAGCCCTTGGGAAAGCTCATGGCGGAAAGAGTGCTCCTTTCCTTCGGGGGAGACAGGGAAAAACTAAAAAAGAGCTACGACCTGGTATCCTTCGTGCCCATGGCAAAGGAAAAGCAGTCCGGGAGGGGCTACAACCAGGCAAAGCTCCTTGCAAAATCCATGGCCAAGGAACTGGACCTTCCCATGGAGGATCTTCTCGAAAAACCCAAAGAGACACCTTCCATGAGACTCGCCGACAAATACGAAAGAAGGACCATGCTCAAAGGGGCTTTCAAGGTAAAGAAAACAGCAGAACTAAAAGGGAAAAAGGTGCTTCTTGCAGACGACGTTCTGACCACGGGAAGCACAGCGAACGAAGCGGCAATGGAGCTTAAAAAAGCCGGATGCAGTTTCGTGGGAATAGCGGTATTCGCCTCGGGAAACGGCCCGAGGTAAAACAAAGCGCAGCCCTGAAAAGGGCTGCGCATCTCGTTTTATTCAATGTGCTTTTAAGCTATTTGCCCTGTTTGCGCTTCATCAAGATCAATGCACAGGCAATGATAAGGACGGCCAGAGCCGAAAGTCCGATCCACAATTTGGCGTGGCTCTTTGTATTTTCTCCGTCATTGACTTCGGCAGAAGTAATGGATGCGCTGCCTTCGCTGCTTTCGGAGCCGCTGCCTTCAGGGGCATTGCCGCTTCCGTTTCCGTCCACCGCTCCGATCGTAGTAACGCCATTCTCCGCAGCGCCGTCATTTCCGCCGTCACCGCTGCCGCTGCCGGTGCCATTGCCGCTGCCGACATCCGTACCAGTTCCTGTTCCGGTATCAGAACCAGATCCATTGCTGCCGCCGTTTCCGGAGCCCGTATCGCCGTTTCCAGTCCCGTTTCCGTCTCCGTTTCCGCTGTCACTTACAGCTTCGAACACGGCCTTTATCTCCACATCCTCCGTTCCTATAGTGAACTTATTGTCCCTAACAGATACTCCGCCTTTGACCACCTGCCATTCTTTAAGCTTATATCCGGTCTTAGGTGTAGCCGTCAGGGTGACTTCAGTTCCCGAAGGACCTTCCGCCTTATCGGCTGAAGCCGTGCCGTTTCCGTCATTTGTTACTGTGACCTTGTAGACCGTAACGGGTATCTCCTCGTAGGTAGCAGTTAAAGTTACGGCATGAGCCGGCATCTTTATTGTCGCTTCAGAGCTTGTCCTATCCCCTTTGGTAAATTCGACTCCGTCTGCGCCTGCCCACTCCTTGAACCGCATGCCTTCAGCCGGATCATCTGCTTTGATGGTTATAACCGTTCCCTCTTCGTAATCACCGCCTCCGAAGCCATTCTCCACAGTCAGTTTATACGTAGGCGGTATCTCTTCATATGTTGCCGTGAGCGTCAGCTCGCTTCCAGGCATCTTTATCGTTGCCTCAGAACTATACTTATCGCTTGCTACAAAAGATACATCATCTATATCTTCGCCTTCCCATTCTTTGAAGCGCATACCTTCAGCCGGATCGTCTGCTTTGATTGTTACCTCCTCACCTTTATAGTAAAGGCCGCTTCCAGAGCCGCCACTGACTGTCAGCTTATATCCTTTTCTAATGGCTAATTCGCCGTTTTCGCTGACACCAAAAGCGAGATCTTCTCTGTTGCTAACAAAGTTATCTATATTTCCGTTATCTTTTAACCCATCCGTGAATACTATATCTTCGTTTTCTTCTTCGCTTTCGTAAGCGGTAAAGTCATCAGCATCACCCTCGGCATATATTCCTATCCTTGCGGTCTCCGCTAAAGGCCCTTCTATATGGATGGGGTTGAACTTGCCGCCTTCGAGCCTGAATAAGCTGATATCTTTATCAGTATTTCCTGTGATATCGACGTCTCCGCTAACGTTAAAAGATGCTGACGGGAAAGTGATGACCACACCCTCGAGATTACCCTTAATGCTGCCGCCTTGCATCGTGAAGACACCGAAGCTATCAATGCTTACACCTGATCCACCGCCGGTATTTATACTGCCGCCTGTCATCATGAAGTGACCGTACCCACCGACATAAACCGCTGTTGACGGTCCGCCCACTGTCCCCGATGCGAGTACGAAGCTTCCATAGTTATCAGCATCTGTGCCATAAACGGAAATTACATCCGTCCCCCATACATTTATTATACAGCCTGTCTTTTCCGTGCTACTGTCAGTTACGGTCAAGGTATCTCCGTCTTCGACTACTAAAATACTGTAACCGGCCCATGTATCCTCGTTGTTTTCATAGCCGTATATCGTATGGCCGTTTAGATCCAAGGAGACAGTTCCTTGGACGTATATATTCTCCGCCGCATCGCGAGTAATGTCGCAGAACAGTTTTACGGATCTGCCGGCTTCGAGTTCGGCCTTAAGGGTTGCCCAGTCGCTTACTATATTCTCATATGTTGCAATGAGCTCTACATCTTTGGTCGGCATCTTGAATGTCGCCTCTTCGCTGGATGCACTGCCTTGGGTAAACTCAAGTTCTTCAGCTCCGCTCCATTCTTTGAAAATCTTGCCGAATTCAGGAGTATCAGCTTTGATGCTGACCAGTGCCCCTTCTTTGTATTCTCCTGTTCCCGTGCCTCCTGTCACCGTCACATTGTGAGATGGGATCTCTTCACATACAGCTGTGATCTCCACGACTTTCGCCGGCATCTTGAATGTTGCTTCTTCGCTGGTTACACTTCCTTGGGTAAAGACCAGATCTTCTGGTGCTTCCCATTTTAAGAAACGCATTCCCTCAGAAACATTCGCCTTGATGCTGACTTCCTGTCCCTCTTCATAGCTTCCACTGCCGGATCCTCCGTTTACAGTCACAATGTATGAAGGAGGAATTACCTCGTATGTCGCCGTCAAAGTAACTTCTCCGGCAGGCATTTTGAAAGTCGCCTTCGAGCTGTTTGCATCTCCTAAAACAAATGTCAAACCGCCAGCGCCTTCCCACTCTTTGAAACGCATGCCTGTTTCAGCCGCATTTGCTTCGATATCGACATCCGATCCAGCTGCATAGTTTCCGCTTCCACTGCCGCTGTTTACGGTCACTGCATATTTGATGGGTTCGAATTTCGCGGTATAAGTAGTAGAAAGGACCTCATGTAAAATTGAGCTGCTGAAACTGTCCGTCATGGTAGCGTCTTTCGTATACAGCTGACCGTTTTTGTACCAGCCAAGGAAATTGTTCCCCTCATCCGGCGTCGCCGTGCTGGAGAACGAAACTGACTGTCCTACAGGTATTCTCTTGCTGAACGATGCCGGAGTTACGGAACCGTTTCCTTCCGTGTTGAAGGAAGCACTGACGGTATAGTACTGGTCGGTGTACTGCGCAACATATGTTGCCGAACCAATGACATCCTGAAGCCAAAACCCGGTCTCCAGATCCTTCCAACCGACAAAAGCAAGACCTTCCTTTTCATATGGTTCGGGGACGTAGATCTCTGACACGGGTGTGCCATACAGATATTCTCCCACAGCGAAAATATGTCCGTTGTCGGGATCGACAAACGCTATACCGTATGATTTAGGTGTGAACTTAGCAGTATAGGTCCTTTCTATAAGATCATAAAGATATGTGCTGTTGACCTTATCCGTCATTGTTTCATCTTCTGAGAACAAATTCCCGTTATAGTACCAGCCCGCAAAGTCATGGTGCTTATCGGGAGTCGCAGTACTCGAAAAGCTTTCCCATCTATCTGCCGGAATATTCTGTTGTTCATAGAGCTCAGGACTTACCAATCCGCCCTCTTCAGCCACGAAGTGGATCTTCACACTGTATCTGCGCTCGACGAACTTTGCCTCATGAGTAGGTACTTCGTAGGTTTGACCGGCCTCCGGGCTCGAAACTGCATAACCGGGCTGCATATTAAAATAATCCATCATTGAATGCTCTAATTTTCCGTTTTTGTACCAGCCCGCAAAACCATAGACTTCATTGGATATTGCCGTCATTTGATAACGGCAAGGTTTATCCGCCGGAACTGTTACGGTATGTGTGTACGAAGCAGTACCACTGCCGGTATGTTCGAAGGTCTTCTCGTCGTTATATAGTGTTGACGTTACTTTACCCGTACCGGTGATCTGTATAGTATGCTTTACGGTATAGGTTCCAACTTCCTCTGCAAAAACAGTTGCCGGCAGTATGCTGAACACCAGCATGAACGCCAGAATCATTGCAAAGATCCGTTTAACTCTCATGATGCGCCTCCATTGATCTCAGATATGCAAAATTATACAATCGATGAATAAAAATATGTATATTTGACAATATATTCATTATATATGAATAACCGTGCTAAAAACAAGGAATATTTTGCATTTTTTCGGGGCAGTGAAAACAAAAACGGAGCCGCCGGGCTCCGCATCTGTCCTATCTATTCTTCCGGCGCTTCGTCCGGTACCGCGTACTTCTCTTCCGCTATGTTCTTTCTGGCAAGTCCTCTCTTGATCAGCTTCTCAAGTATATCGTATATGACCGCAAAGAGAGGAACTCCTATGATCATTCCTATGAATCCGAATACTCCTCCGAATACCATGATGGCAAAGAGCACCCAGAAACTCGAAAGCCCCGTGCTGTCTCCCAGGATCTTGGGTCCTATGATGTTCCCGTCGATCTGCTGGAGTATGAGGATGAAGATGGCGAAGATGAGCGCCTTCATAGGATCCTCGATGAGTATGAGCAGGGACATGGGTATTGCTCCGATGAATGGACCGAAGAACGGGATTATATTCGTTATGCCTATGATGACCGATACCAGCAGAGAGTTGGGCATCCGGGCTATGATACAGAAGAGGTAGCAGATGACCCCTATGATGGCCGAATCCACGAACTTGCCGCTTAAGAAACTATTGAACATCTTGTCGGCGTAGCCGGCTTCGTCTCTCAGGATATCTCCCCATCTCTGACCGGTGATGCTGTAAAGCACCATTTTTGCCTGACGGGCGAAGGTCCTTCTTCCCGAAAGGCAGTATACTGCGACTATGACGCCTATAATAGTATCGAGGAGAACAGATATGACGGATTTCACACCCGTCCCCACGCCGCTTATTATGGTCGACATATCCGGCAGCAGCTTGTTGTTGATCCAGTTGTCGAAAGCCCTGCGCAGGTTTTCGTAAATGGTATTCACGTATCCGGCTATGGTCTCGTTGTCGTCGAGCATCCGCATGATATCCCTCATGAATTTTTCCGCCTGAGCTGGCAGGGTCTCCGTAAGGGTGACTATGCTGGTATACAGCTGCGGTATGATCATTATGATCAGCAGATATACTATGGCGACCAGGAAGATAACGGAGACGGCCACGGCGAATCCGTTGGCCCATTTCTTTATCTTCTGCGGAAGCAGTTTTTCGAACCATCTCTCAGCGCTGTTGCAAAGAGGGCAAAGAAGATAAGCTATGGCTCCGCCTATGATGAAAGGCCTGAGTATGGACATAGCTTTCCTGAAGCCCTGGGACACGATATCCATGTTGTAGAGCAGCAGGAAAAGAAGGATCGCCAGAGCCAGCGCTCCGAATCCGGCAAGCATGCCCTTTATCCAGGGGTTCTTTATCTTAACTTTTCTTTCTTCCAAGTCTGCCATTCCGCGAATATCTCCTAAATCCCGAGTATCCTGATTATATCACGCTCTTTCCCCGCCTTCAATCTGCGGCCGGGCTGTTTTCCTTTTGGTGTGCCTCTATGTATCTTCCCCACTTGATGAAACCGTAGGTGGTATTGGTGAGATACGCAGCTGTAAGGACCAGCAGTACGTACTGTCCGCCGAGCACCACGCAGATCGCGTCGAATATGACTTCCAGATACCAGGCTATCCACTGCTCTCTGTAGCGGAGAAGGATGAAGGTCCCGTTGCAGATGTCCAGAGCGGACACCATGGCGTCCAGATAGCAGACCACTATGGCTTTGGTTCTTTCCGTCTCGTCGAATATGTCCGTGGTCTCCGCAAGACCGTCGGTGACTTTCACTATGAGGGTGCCTATTGCCACCGTCCAGATCACTATGCCTGCGATAACAGCCACTCTCTGCCAGCCTGTCAGCTGCCTTACTTCCGTCTTCTGCTTTTCCACCCTGTCGGGATGTTTCTTCCAGACTATGAAGGAAACGACGTCTATGGGAAGCCAGAAGAATACCACCGTGACCATGGTGGCGAACCTGTAGCCGAGTATCCAGTACATGGCTATCTCAGTAAGCTCTATGAAAATGGACACTATGAAGTTCCATTTATCCTGCTTGGATATGAGGAGCTCGCAGGTCACGTTGAGCCAGGTATATATGAGGAGCAGCGTCATTATTATGCTGCCGTGGACTCCGTTAACGTCTTCTTCGGGGAAAAGGATGGCGCATACCGTAGATATGGCCAGAGCCAGGAACAGATACCACTTCTCATAAGTGGTAAGGTAGTTGAGGAATCTTACGATGGGGTTTTTGATCTCTTTTGTTTGGATTTCTTTCATTTTTTCTCTAGTTATAACTTACTTGTCTTAGCGCCCGGAGCACGAGGGCTGCTATGAAGCCCGTCAGTATCCCGGTTATCATTCCCGATATGAGCAGTACCGGGAAATAGTACATTATCTTTACCGTCTGCATGACGGCTACGGCCACCATGAGCTGGCCCAGGTTGTGGAACACCCCTCCCGCCATGGACACGCCTATGACGGAGAATATGCCCGCTTTCTTTGTCAGCAGCATAACGGCAAGGGAAAGAAGACCGCCTGACAGGGCGTAGAGGGCTGAGAAGGTATTCCCGAACATGAGTGCCGAAAGGCATATCCTGGCGATGTTGATGAACAGCCCGTATTTGGGGCCCAGGGTGTATATGCTTATGAGCACCACTATATTGGCAAGGCCCAGCTTTATTCCCGGTATTCCGAAGGAAAAGGGTATGAGGACTTCCACGTACGAAAAGATGAGCGCCAGCGCCGTAAGGGCTGCGCATACCGCAAGTCTTTTGGTTACTTTGGTGCTTTTTCTTTCCGCCATGTCCTCTATTTGATGATAACGTCGGGGGATTCCCCGTCTCCGGTGATACTTATCAGCATTTTGTGGGGAAGACAGGCTATGACTTCTCCGGACCTTGAGATGGAACCCATCTTCACGCAGTCCTGTCCGCCGCAGCTGGCCTGTACGACTCTCGCAGCTCCGCCTTCTATGACTATGAGGTTGAGGACATCCTCGCCGGGATCTTCGCCCTTTGCAAGGACTTTGAGCATTGCCTTTCCGCTTCCTTCCCCTCCGCTTTCAACGACCGCGACGGTCCTGTTTTCCGAGAGGTCGAAGCTTCCCAGCTGCTCACCGTCCACCGTGATGATCACGCGGCTGGCTTCGCCCTGCGCAGTGCGCAAGAAAAAAGGACTGCAGAGTCCCAGGACCAGCAGTACTACAGCAAGCACGATATCAGCCTTTGTTATCATCTTCTTTTCCATACACAGTCAGTATATCACATTAAATTCAAATGAAAAAGGATACAAGTCCTGTTTGTTTTGATGTAAAATATAGACAGAGGGAGGTGCTGATATGAACGTAGTAATAAACAGCAAAAACGTAAATCCCAGCGACAGGCTGGCAGCGACCATTACAAACAAGATGTCCAGGCTGGACAAGTATTTCTCCCAGGATACTGAAGCGGTGATAATGCTCAGCGAAGAAAAGTCCGGGCTTGCGAAAATGGAAGCCACGATCCATGCCGGATCTCTGAACTTCCGCGCAGAAGAGTCAAGCGCAGATCTTTACTTCTGTCTCGACAAGGTCATCGACAAACTCTCTACTCAGATGTCCAGGCTCAAGGGCAAGCTGGTAAAACGTCACAAGGATGTCAAGGAAGTCTACATCTCCGAGATCCCCGATGTTCCCGATGCGGTGGAAGATCAGGGCGTCGTAAGGACGAAGGAGATAGAGCTCACGGCCATGACGAGAGACGAAGCCATACTCCAGATGGAGCTTCTGGACCACAGTTTCTTCGCCTATGCGGATTCCGAAACAGGCACGACCAACATAGTCTACAAGAGAAATCACGGAGGCTACGGTCTGCTCATAACTAAGTAGAAGAAAAAATAAGGGAGCGGCGGTGCCGCTCCCTTTTTTATTTCTGTGATCCTTTTTTCTATTCCGGCACTGCCAGATTTATGGCGCCCGGTACTATCTCCACTGAGAATTCGCTTTCGTAAATTATCTCGCCGTCCAGTGAATATGCGAAACCTTCCGGCGCCGAAACGTCCACCTTCTTCGCCTGTCTGTAAATGATGACGTCTTTCATAGCCGGATCGTCCAGATGCTTTCCTGCGGTATACGGTCCGAGGAGCTTCGGGAAGCGCAGCCTGGAAATGGGCTTTACGAGGCACACCTCGATGAGCCCGTCGTCAGTTCTTGCCCTTGGCGCGCATTTGAAAGAGCCTCCGACGTACTGCCCGTTGGCAACCGTGCAGAGCAGGAACTTTCCGTCTGGATTCAGGAGCTCTCCGTCAGCCCATACCTTCGCCGTGTTGTTCATGCTCGTTATGAGGGCTTTCACGATGCCCTTGGTGTATGAGCTCTTGCTGCCGTGACCGGTCTTCGCCCTGTCCTCGTTGACTGTTATGGCTACGGTGGTATCGAAACCGAAGTTCACCACGTTGTTCGAATACCTTTCGCCGACCTTGAGAAGGTCAAGAGGTCTTACGGGAGCTTCCAGCAGTTTCTGTATATCCGAGAACTTTTCCTGTCCGCCGAAAGCTTTCACGAAGTCGTTCCCGCTTCCGCAGGGATAGCAGGTCACGCTGACGTTTTCCGCCCCCGCGGCTCCGTTGAATACTTCGTTGATGGTGCCGTCTCCGCCGCAGGCAATGAAGCGGACCTCTTCGCCCGGATGGTTTTTAAGCCAGCTTTTCACGTAGGTCGTGGCATCCCCCACGGCCCGGGTCAGATACATGGAGCAATGTTCCTTTTCCGGAAGGGTCTCCATGGCCTTCTCTATATTCCCTATACCTTCGCCGCTTCCGGCTTTCGGATTCGCTACAAATACGTATTCCATAATACAGCCTCCTTTTTCCTTACAGTTTCTTTCCGAGAAGTTCCAGCATGCCCTGGACTATGAGGAACTCTCCCAGAAGATAGGTGAGCATGACGGTAAAATGCTTTTTGAATATGACGTCCGGCTTGGCGTGATACCTCACCAGGAACAGACTGCAGTCGGATGCAAAGAAAAGACCTGCTCCCAGCACAGCCAGCCAGCCTCCAAGGCTTTGGTAGCTCATGAGCTGCATCAGAGCGAAGATGTTCATGGCGCTGTTGCAGAACAGATAGAAGTTCATGGGAAGCACCATGCTTTTGGGCGTATTGTCCCTGACAGCTCTGATGATAAGGATGCTTATGCTGACATAAAGAACGGCCAAGGGCGCTACGATCACCCATCTGACCTGGGAGAAGTCTATATTTCTGAAATATGCTCCTATGAAAAATACGTGGGAAAGAAGGAAACTGATCCCTCCTATGGTGAACCATTTATGCCCGGTGGGGATCAGCAGCACGTCTCCGAGCCAGCTGGTCACCAGGGCCAGGAGCAGGAAGACGTTCACGGACGCCGCCGATGTACAGTAATACAAGGTAAGGAACAGAAGAAGCAGGGGCTTGGTAACAGCCCGTTTCTTCCTGTCGTTGAGCCAGCTGTGATAAAGATGCACCAGGCTGGCGGCTGCAAAGAGCGCGAGAAAAACGTAACTCATCGGACACCTCGGTATACTTAAGCAGTATTCTTTTGTTATAATATATTCTATCACAAAAACGGAGGGCTTGTTGCCCTCCGCTTAGTTTCTTTAGCTGTTTAGCTCAAAAGATTCGCTTCTACGAAATCCTTGATATTGTGTACGCCTACGTACTTGGTCACGTTGTCTCCGTCGAGTATGACCGCCGTCGGAGCCTGCATGATGCCGTAGCCTCTTGCGATGTCCTTGTTTTCCTCGGCTATGACGAGCTCGTAGGGAACGTTCTTCTCAGCAAGATATTCCTTGATTATCTTGCAGTTGGGACAGGTCTTTGTTGTGAAGAGAAGGAATCTCTGCTCATTCTTCGGTTCCGGAGCTTTGTCGGAAACGCTGGCCATAAGAGATTCGAACTCTGCGAATGCTGCGCCTGCCTTTGCGGATGCTTCCTCTGCTTTCTGCTCATCGGAGACCGTTTCTTCCTTTACGGCTTCTTCCGGATGGGCGAAGGGAACCGGTTCTATGACCAGTCCCTGACCTTCGCTGCCCTGCCCCTCCATGATGGGAGCAACATCCAGTGTATATTCAACTTCGGGATCCTCCTGGGGAGCAGCCGGCGTTTCATCCAGGGCTACTCTGTAGAAGAATTCTCCGGAAAGCTCTTCCTTGGGTGCTTCAGGCTCTTTGAAGACTTCATTCAGTGCGGGGTTCTCGAACTCTGCGGGGGCCTCGGTCTTCACCTCGGCGTTCATCTCGGGCTGTGGTACCTCCACTGCCGGAGCTGCAGTTTCGAAAACGGGTGCGGGTTCTTCCGGTACTGCCGGAGCTGCGGGTTCGAAAACAGGAGCGGGCTCTTCCGCTACTGCCGGAGCTGCTTCTACCTGAGGCTCCGTGAATACGGGAGCCGCTGCGGCAGCAGCTCTTGCGTGGGGCTTGAGATCTCCCAGCACCACGTACTCTTTTCTCTGCTTGAATTCCTGTACCTTGCCGTCGTTCCAGTTCTGGACCGGTCTGTAGTATCCCGTGATCCTGGAGTAAACTTCCGTCTTCTCTCCGCAGATGGGGCATTCGTAGACTTCACCTGTGATATATCCGTGGTTCTTGCATATAGAATAGGTCGGGCTCAGGGTGTAGTAAGGCAGCTTGTAGTTCTCGGCAATGGTCCTTACCAGGTTGGCGGCCGCTTTCCAGTCGGGGAGCTTCTCTCCGAGGAATGCGTGGAACACCGTTCCTGAGGTGTACAGCGTCTGAAGTTCGTCCTGTATGTCGAGGGCCGAGAATACGTCATCCGTATAGCCTACGGGCAGATGTGAACTGTTGGTATAGAAAGGGGTGCCGTCTCCTTCCGTTGCGGTCTTGATATCCGGATAGAGCTCCACGTCGTGCTTTGCCAGTCTGTAGGTGGTGGACTCTGCGGGGCTTGCTTCCAGATTGAAGAGGTCGCCGTACATCTCCTGATAATCGGAGAGGCGTTCTCTCATGTGGTTGAGGACTTCCTTGGTGAATTCCTGAGTCTCGGGATGAGTCATGTCGAGACCTATCCACTTGGCGTTGAGGCCGGCTTCGTTCATTCCGATGAGGCCTATGGTCGAGAAGTGGTTGGCAAAGGTTCCGAGATATCTCTTCGTATACGGATAAAGTCCTTCGTTGAGGAGCTTGGTTATGACCTTTCTCTTGGTATCAAGGGATCTTGCGGACACGTCCATGATGTGGTCGAGTCTCTTGAAGAACTCTTCCTTGTCCTTCGAAAGATAGGCAATCCTTGGCATATTTATGGTGACTACGCCGACAGACCCAGTGGACTCACCGGAACCGAAGAAGCCGCCGGATTTCTTTCTGAGCTCGCGGAGGTCGAGACGCAGTCTGCAGCACATGGAACGCACGTCGGAGGGCTCCATGTCGGAGTTGATATAGTTGGAGAAATAGGGAGTGCCGTACTTCGCCGTCATTTCGAAGAGGAGCTTGTTGTTCTCAGTCTCGCTCCAGTCGAAATCCTTTGTGATGGAATAGGTGGGGATAGGATACTGGAATCCTCTGCCGTTGCAGTCGCCTTCGATCATGATCTCGATGAAGGCCTTGTTGACCATATCCATTTCCTTCTTGCACTCACCGTAGGTGAAGTCGAGTTCCTTGCCACCTACGATGGCGGGCTTATCCACCATGTCGGGCGGGCATACCCAGTCGAGGGTGATGTTTGTAAAGGGAGCCTGAGTTCCCCAGCGGGAAGGAGTATTGACGCCGTATACGAAGCTCTGTACACACTGCTTCACTTCCTTGTATGAAAGGTTGTCCACTCTTACGAAGGGAGCGAGATATGTGTCGAAGGAACTGAAGGCCTGAGCGCCTGCCCATTCGTTCTGCATTATACCGAGGAAGTTGACCATCTGGTTGCACAGGGTGGAAAGATGGCTGGCGGGGGAGCTGGAGATCTTTCCGGGAACTCCGCCGAGGCCCTCTTCGATGAGCTGCCTTAAGGACCATCCTGCGCAGTAACCTGTAAGCATGGACAGATCGTGGATGTGGATGTCTCCGTTCCTGTGAGCGGCTGCCACTTCTTCGTCATATACTTCGGAGAGCCAGTAGTTGGCCGTTATGGCTCCGGAGTTGGAAAGGATGAGACCTCCTACGGAATAGGTCACCGTGGAGTTCTCTTTTACTCTCCAGTCGGAAACCTTAACGTAGGAATCTACCAGGTCTTTGTAGTCGAGAACCGTAGACTTGAGAGAACGGAGTTTCTCTCTTTGTCTTCTGTAAAGAATATACGCCTTGGCGACGTCGTCGTATCCCGCTTTGATGAGAACTGACTCGACGCTGTCCTGA
The DNA here is from genome assembly GCA_017432725.1 of Bacillota bacterium. GTDB lineage: Bacteria > Bacillota > Clostridia > Peptostreptococcales > Anaerovoracaceae > RUG13409. The sequence continues at coordinate 11,768 of JAFRIQ010000010.1, read as the reverse complement.
ATATCTTCGACGGCGATGAGATCGTCTTTGATCTTGTCTTCGAAGTCTGCGGTGACCTTCAGTGAAAGGAAGTCGATGACCGAAGGAACATACTGTCTTTCCTGCGCGTCAAAAGCCTGCGTTATGGCTGTGCTGATCTTGGAAATATCGAAATCTACGATCTTTCCGTCTCTTTTCAATACTCTGTACATGGCGATTCTCCTGTGTATATAAATTAAAATTTAGATAAAATAATGGCTTCCGCTTAAAAGTGCCCGCCATATTTGGCGAGCACTTTTATTTTAATATCGAAAAAGAACACTTGTCAATATGAAAGCACTATATATTGTGTGGATTTTTTATCTTTCTCACTATATATCGTACAAAAAACGGAAGACCCTCCGAAGGATCTTCCGTCTGGAACCCTTTGTTTTCAGCCTATCTGTATATGTACTGGCTTCCAAGTATGCCCGTTATGGTATTAAGGGCCTGCTCTGCTCTCCAGGCGTTGCCCGAGATGCCCAGTTCTGAACCGCTCTGGTAATCGCCCACCAGGGGATATATGCGGTACTCAAGGTTGGCACCCCAGAATTTATCCACGTAGATGGGTATGGCTGAGACTTTGTCGAAGCTCACCGTATCCTGGGTCCTGTTGTACTTTACCTCCAGGTATGCCATGATCTCCTGCTCCGAAGCGTAGGGATCGTCCGCCGGAGTCCAGTCCATGGTCTCGTAGCGCTGGTTGGAGATGTAGTTGCCCATGGAATAGTATACGGGCACCTGTCTTTCCTTTCCGTTCTCTCCGGCAACGGTCAGGACCTCCATCCTCTGCACTCTGTGGGGATGGGAACCGAGGACTATGTCAGCCCCCTGCTCCGCTGCGAAGCGCGCAAGATCTGCTTGAAGGCCGGTGACCTCGAGCACGTACTCGTTGAAGGTATCCCAGTGGAAATACGCGATGACCACTTCAGCGCCCTGATCCTTGCACCACTTTATCTCGTTTCCTATGGCCTGCTTGTCTTCGTCGCAGGCAAGATAGCTGTAGGAGGACCATCTGAAGCCGTTGAGGTATTCCCAGGCTCCGTCTTCCATATACGCTCCGTTGAGCTGCCTGTAGTCGTATTCCGTTCCGGTCTCGTAAGTATACGCCACCAGGCCTACCTTGACACCGTTTACGTCTATGACGGAGGAACGGTTCTCGTCGGTGCTCTTCCTCGAGCCCACCACGGTCAGCCCGTTGTCTCTCAAAACCTGCACCGTTCTCTGAAGACCGGCTATCCCGCCGTAGTCGAGGGAGTGGTTGTTGCAGGTAAAGGCCACGTCGAAGCCGGCATACTTAAGAGCCGAAGCCAGGGCGTCGGGAGCGGAGAAGCTCCCCCAGTAACCGCTGTAAATGGGCCCTCCTGTGGAGAATGTCGTCTCTACGTTTATGAGAGCCAGGTCCGCCGCCTCAATGTACGGCTTGACGTACTGGTAGTTGTCCGTGAAATCGAAAGTGCCGTCGGCATATACCGTCTGATATCCGGCATACCCTTCCTGGAAACTTCCGTCATAGTTGTATGCGCTCTGTATGTTTGCAAGGTGAGCCATAACGTCTCCGCCTGCGATGACGGAGAAGCTTAAGATCTCGTCGGGCTGCCTTACGCCGCATATGACGCAGAGCCTGTCCTCGCCGTACTCGTGCACGCAAGCCTTTCCGCATATGGTGCAGACGCCTTCTTCGTACTGGTGCTCGCATTCCTCGCCGCATTTTGTGCAGATACCGTCGGTACCGTACACGTATTCATGCTCGCAGGGTCTCTGGAATATGAAATGGAAGGCTATGGCGCCTATGCATACCAGTATGAGACCTCTTACGGCAAGCCTCGCTATATTGATCTTGTATTTTCTTTTGCTCAAATCTCAGATCCTCCGATATATCTGAAGATAATATTTTGCCGTGACTGTACGGTGACTTTCATATGCTGAATCCGCCGTCTACAAGAAGGTCGGCGCCTGTAATGAAGGACGCCTTGTCGGAAGCCAGGAAAGCGACGGCTTTCGCGACGTCGCCGGGAGTACCGAACCTGCCAAGAGGCGTTCTGTCCTCAAGTTCCTTCCTCTCCTCTTCGCTGTAGCCCGCGTTCATATCCGTGTCTATACAGCCCGGTGAAACGCAGTTGACCCTTATGCCCGACGGACCGAGTTCCTGGGCCAGGGACTTGGAGAACATCACCAGTCCGCCTTTGGATGCGCAATAGGAGCTTTCCATGGCCGAACCCGTCCTTCCCCATATGGAGGAGACGTTGACTATGGAGCCCGAGCCTCTTTCTATCATTGCGGGAGCAAAGTCCCTGCATATGACGAATACGGCTTTGAGGTTCACGTTCATGAGCCTGTCCCAGTCTTCCAGGGATATGTCCTGTATCTGGGCGGGAAGGCATATCCCGGCGTTGTTCACTATGACGTCGGGAAGGCCTGCGTGCTCCATGACTCCGCCGCAGAAATTGTGCACGTTCTCGGGATCGGAAAAATCCATGGCGAACATGTACGCCTTTCTGCCCAGCGCCCTTACGGCCAGCGCAGTTTCTTCGGCGCCGGCTATGTTCCCGGAGCAGTGCACGACTATATCATATCCTTCTTTAGCAAGTTCAAGGGCACAGGCTTTGCCTATGCCCCTGCTTGCGCCGGTGATCAGTGCCAGCATAATATTTTTATTCCTCTGTTTTCTTAAGAGTCTCGAGTATGAGCTGGAGCTGTTTTCCGAGCTCGTTGTAATTCTCGTAGAGTTTGTTGAAGAGATCCGTAAGAGTCTGCCTGTCGGCGTCGTCCGGGATCACTATGTCCGGATTATCCGGATCCTCTCCGCCCTCGGGCGGCTCTGCCTCGCCTCTTCTTATGGCGTCCGCAGCTTCATGTCCCGCGACTATCGGGTAAGGCGTGAGGAGCGGATCTCCGGAACCCTTTCCGAAGAGGGAATCGAGACACTCGGCAAGAGTGGACTCGTAGGCGATCTGTTCGTTGTAGAACACTATGACCCTCTTTACTTCCGGCAGGGATCCTGTGGAAGCGTAGAGGTAAACGGGTTCTACGTAGAGTATGGAATCCTCAACGGGGATAACGAACATGTTGCCCCTGCTGTAGGTGGATCCCGAGTTGTTCCAGAGAGCGAACTCCTTGGAGATGTCCGCATCCTGGTTGATCTTAGATTCTATCTGCGCCGTACCGTAGATCAGCCTGTCTTTCGGCATACGGTATACGACCAGTTCGCCGTAATGATCTCCGTCCTGGCGGGCTACGAGTATACCGGTGAGGTTGCTCTTGCCCACGGGAGCGTAGGATATGGAGGAGACGAACTCAGCGTTCTCTTCTCCCGGAAGCTTCATGATGAAGTAATTGGCCGTCATCTGGGCTTCGGTCTGTCCGTAGAGCTCCTTGGATATATCCCAGCGGTCCTCGTTCTGATAGAAGACGTCCACGTCTGTCATGTGATATCTCTCATATACCTTGGCCTGGATATTGAACAGGGCGTTGGGGTACTGGAGGTGAGCCTTCAGGCTCTCCGGCAGCTGGGAAATGTTCTTGAACAGCTTCGGATATATCTTTGCCAGTGTCTGTACGACCGGGTCGTCCGGGTCGCAGATGTAGAAGTTCACGTCTCCGTTGTATGCGTCCACAACGATCTTGACGGAATTTCTGATGTAGTTGGTATAGCTTCCCTTCTGATAGGGTTCGGAATACGGATACATGGTAGAAGACGTATATCCGTCCGCTATCCAGTATATCTTTCCGTCCACGGTCACGACGTAGGGATCGTCGTCATAGGTCAGGAAAGGAGCGATCCTCGCGATCCTGTCCGCTATGTTGCGGTATATCATTATCCTGGAATCGCTGTTGACGTTGGTGGAGATGAGGAGCTTGAGGCTCTGCTCCCTTATGGAGAAGAGTATCCTGTTGAGGAGGTTGAGTTCTATTCCGCCCGTGCCGTCATATGTGCAGTAAACGTTCTGCTCGCCGGAAGGATAGTCGAATTCCTGCTCGTCCGTCTTCACTATGACGTACTCGTTGGTAGTCTCCCCGTAATATATCTCCGGTCTCGTGATCCTTATCTCCGGGACGTCGGATACGGGCGGTATGCTCTTGATGAGCATATCCGGCTGGCCGCTGGAGGTTATCTTGTCTACGCGGCTTAAGGTGAGGCCGTAGCCGTGGGTGTATTTAAGGTGCTGTATGAGCCAGGAATCATCCGTTTCGACAGCGTTGATCTCCCTGGCCGACAGGAACACCTGGGTGTATTCGTCGTTCACGTAGTAACGGTCGACGTCCACGTCGTTGAAGTTGTAATAGGTCCTTATGGACTGGGTCTGGTTGTAGAAGAGCTTCGTGGGATCGAAGTCGTTGATCCTGATGTTGGAGAAGGTCTCCATATTATCAAGCACCTCGATCTTGGTCAGATCGCTCTCAGGTACGAAATCCCTGATACCGACGTCGTCCAGATCGTATGCCAGCCTCGTATACTTGATGTTCCTCTCGATGTACTGGCGTTCCTTGGAAAGCTCGTCCGGTTCTACCACGAAGTTCTGGACAAGCTGATGGACTCCCGTGCCAACCAGCGATACCACCAGCATGGCGAGGGGAACCACTACAGCCCATTTGATGCTCTTCTTCTTCGCCGCGATGACCAGCATTATGGCTGCGACGACGGCGAGGACCATAAGTATCCTGTATACCACCAGTTTGACGTTGACCTCAACGTATCCGGCTCCGTAGAAAAGACCGGTGCTGTCGTAGAGCACGTCGAACTGCTCGAGATAGAGCCTGAAAGCTACGAAGAGGAAGAACAGTACGCCCAAAGTGAGCAATTCGTTCAGCGCCACTCCGAGTATCGCTTTCATCTTCTGCTGGAAATTGCCGCGGGCGCTGGCGTCGAATTTGAAGGTAAGTTTGCTTCCGTCTTCCGTCTCTTCCTCGGCTTCGCTGGCCGTTCCTCTTTCCACGGTGGGTCTCGCGAAACCTACGAGTATGCTGTACAGCAATATGGTGGCGGCGATGTAGGCCACCACTATGGCAATGGCGCTGTCAGCGAGCCCGCTGAGGAAATCGTATTTGAACATGTAGAAACCGATATCGTTTCCGAAGAGCGGATCCTTGATGTTGAAATCCGTCGAGTTGATGAACCTGAGGAAATCGAACCAGAGGTTTCCTACCAGGAAGATCGCTATGAAAAGACCCAGAGCCGCGGATATGGCCAGCATGCTCTTTCTGATCTTTCCCTTATCTCCCGCCGCCAGTTCGAAATCGTTTTTCTTGAGAAAACTTCTCTTCAGGGTCAGAAGGACCAGATATCCTATAGCCGAGAAAATGAGGAATCCCGGCACCCCTATCTTGAGCTTAGTCATGATCTCCGTCATGAAAACGGAAATGTAACCGACTTTACCGAACCAGATGAGGTCCGTAAAGAATCCGCTCAAGACAAAAAACAGTGCTATCAGAGCAATGAGTACGATGATGGCTATGCCCCAGCGTCTCAGACTCTTTGTTCTATCTTTTTTTGCCATAATATTCTCCTTTAATCCCTTTAACTCCCTTTATGGAACAGATCCGATATTTTATCTATGATATCCGCAAGGAACCTGTCGCAAGCCTGCTGTACTGACTCGGCGATGGACAGAGCCGTCTGCGCGAATGCGGAATCCGGGAAAAACTTTCCGATGGCGAAAATAGCGAGCTGTATGAGGAGTATCACTACGAGAGTAGTGAAGATGAAGCGGATCAGAGGATGTCCTCTCTTCTCGTCTTCTTCGTATTCATCATCGTCATCGTCGTAATCGTCGTCATCGTCATCGTCGACCGGAAGAGGCTTCTTTACTACGGGAGGAGCGGGGACCATAGTCGGTTCCTCCACCTTGCCGCCCTTCATCTCAGGTATATCGGAAAGATCCTGTATGACCTTTTCTTCCTTTTCCTTCTCCTGACTTCCGCCGAAATCTATGACCGTGGTATCTTCGCTGTCGTCTCCGAATATCCTGTCCAGATCCGATACGAAGCTGCTTTGTCTTTTATCGAGTTCAGCCTGGCGCTGCTCTTCGGCTTTTGCGACCGCTGCCGCTTTCGCAGCTGCGTCCGCTTTGAGCTTTTCAAGTTCCGCGCGGCGCTGCTCTTCCTGCTGCCTCGCAAGTTCAGCCCTGCGCTGCTCTTCTGCCTGCCTTGCAAGTTCGGCGCGGCGGGCTTCCTCTGCCTGTCTTTGAGCTTCTTCGCGCTGCTGCCTTTCTATTTCTGCCTGCCTCTGAGCTTCAGTCTGGCGCTGGGCTTCCGCTTGTCTTGCAAGTTCTGCCTGGTGGGCTTCTTCTGCCTGTCTTGCAAGCTCTGTGCGGCGGGCTTCTTCTGCCTGTCTCTGAGCCTCAGCCTGGCGCTGGGCTTCCTGCTGCCTTGCAAGTTCTGCCTGGTGGGCTTCCTCTGCCTGCCTCGCCAGTTCTGCGCGGTGCTGCTCTTCTGCCAGCCTCGCCAGTTCGATGCGGCGGGCTTCTTCTGCCTGTCTTTCGGCTTCTTCGCGCTGCTGTCTTTCTATTTCAGCCTGCCTTGCAAGTTCTGCCTGCTTTTGGGCCTCTTCCGCGGCCTTCCACTCGGCTTCCTCTTTAAGGAGCCTGTCTATTTCAGCCTGTTTTTCAGCTTCAGCCTGGCGCTGGAGTTCCTGCTCCCTTGCGATCTCTGCCTGGCGGGCTTCTTCTGCCTGCCTTTCGGCTTCTTCTCTTTGCAGCCTTTCCATCTCTTCTATGCGGCGGGCTTCCTCTGCCTGCCTTTCGGCTTCTTCGCGTTTGAGTCTTTCGTATTCAGCCTGCCTCTGAGCTTCAGCCTGGCGCTGGGCTTCCTGCTGCCTCTGAACTTCTGCCAGGCGGGCTTCTTCCTCCGCTTTTCTGGCAGCTTCAGCCTTCCTGGCTTCTTCCTGCTGACGCCAGATCTCTTCCTGTCTCTGCCTGGCTATCTCTGCCTGTCTTGCGATCTCTGCCTGGCGGGCCTCCTCTGCAGCCTTCCTTTCAGCCTCTTCCCTCTGAAGCCTTTCCTCTTCTATGCGGCGGGCTTCCTCTGCCTGCCTTGCAGCTTCTTCGCGTTTTAGTCTTTCATATTCAGCCTGTCTCTCGGCCTCGTATTCGAGTTCCATCTGCTTTTCCTTCTCGGCCTGCGCCGCAAGGAACTCGTCTTTATCGAACTTTGCCGTATGTACGGGACTTTCCACCAGGGGACCCGTAAGATCCTCGAGCCTTATCTGCTGGTCAGGCTCTTCGGGGTAGCTTTCCTTTACTTCGGGAATGGGCTCTTCCGGTCTGCTCTGCTGCGGCTTTCTTCCCCAGAACCCGAAAGGCCTGCCTGCAGGCTCTTCCTCTTCCGGTTCATCCAGGCTGCGGAAATATGCATCTCTTGCGGCTGCCATAGCCTCGAGCTTTTTTCTTCTGGCAAGGCTGTCTTTTCTGGCCTTGTCCTCTTCTTCCTGCATCTGCCTTATAGAGCTGTCCAGCATATCTATATCGAAGCCGTCTTCCTGCGGAGCCGCTGCGCGGCGCTGCGGCGCCTCAGGCTCCTCACGTCCGAGTATCATCTTTTTAAGATACTCGTCTGCTTCTTCGTTGTCGTCTTTCTTGAGAAAACTGGGTATGGCAAAAGCCTGGGACTTCTCAGCCGCAGAGGGATGTTCCTTGGCGGGACGGGCTATGCCCACGTTCTCCGTTCCCGGAGCTCCGCTCTCGAAACCTCTGAAGAAAGTGGTAGCGGCGGGCTGCTGAGGTCTTTCCGGCTCTTCATGCTGAAGAGCTTTCAGCCTTTCATATTCTCTGTCGAGAAGTTTCTGGAAATTGTCGGCGGACGCTCTGATCGTATAGTACTTTTCATTCTTTACGGGTTCTGTTTCCGTCTTTCTCCCCGTTTCGGGAACCGAAACGAAGCCCTCGCTCACATCGGGATTGGTCCACTTCATAGGAACATCCTCCGAGCCTGTCCTGGGCCGGGGAAAATCTCTAGTATTCCAGTTCATCTCCAAATCGGAATCCGGTACGAAGATCTCGGGAGCTTTGGTGCCGCACATAGGGCAGAAAAGCTTGGAATCATCGTATTCGTATCCACATACTCTGCACTTCATTTTGACTCCTTCGTGTGTCAGACAATAATTCATAATATTATATTACAGAAGAGACCCGTATTTCAACATTATTATGTCTGAAAGAAAAATCGCTTGACTAAGCAAAGCATTAATGCTATCATCTTTTTTGCATTTCGGTTTTCGAAACAGGTGCATGGATCATTAGCTCAGTTGGTAGAGCACCTGACTCTTAATCAGGGTGCCCAGGGTTCGAGTCCCTGATGATCCACCAAAACAAACAGTCGCCGTCCGGCGGCTGTTTTGTTTTGCAAAGGATCTTTCATCAGATGCGATGATCCACGCAAACACATACTAGTGGTAGAATAAAAAATATCAATTTAGTATTAGTAGTGGCTGTTCTTTTGCTGCCGCCGGTTTTATAATAGTAACAAAACCGATAAGGAGAGCTGTTATGGAACTTTCACTTTCTGAAAACATACGCAAGATGCGCAAAGAGCGCAAGCTGACGCAGGAAAAACTGGCCGAGGCGCTCGGCGTCACGGTCGGCGCGGTATATAAATGGGAGGCCGGGCTGTCTCAGCCGGAACTGGAACTCATCATGGAGATGGCGGACTTCTTCGATACGTCTGTGGACGTGCTGCTGGGCTACAGAATGCAGGACAACCGCCTGGAGGCTCTGACGAAGCGCATCACGGAGCTATGCCGCACTATGGACCCGGCGGCCCTGACCGAGATCGAAAAGACTCTCGCGAAGTACCCGAATTCCTTCCGCCTCGTGTACGAGAGTGCCGGAATCTATCTGGCCTTCGGCGCCAGCAACAATGATAAGACACAGCTGAGGCGGGCGCTGGAACTGCTGGAACAAGCCCGGATCCTGCTGCCGCAGAATGACGACCCCCGGATCAGCGAAGCGTCCATCTGCAACAATATGGCAACTGCGTATCTGAAACTGGGGGAGTGTGAAAAAGGCCTGCAGCTGCTTAAGGACCACAACGCCGGAAGAGTCTTCAGTCCTGAGATCGGAGGCTATCTGGCGGTATTCATGGACCGCCCGGATGAAGCCGTTCCGTTCCTGTCGGAAGCGCTTCTGGACGGCATATCCGGTCTTTTCACCGTTATCGCGGGGTATGTGTTCCTTTTCCGTTCAAGGAAGGACTGGGAGTCCGCGCTGGCGATCGTAAACTGGGGCCTGGATCTGCTGACTGGTATCAAAACGGAGGCGGCAGACGTAATGGACAAGACCCGCGCCGAGATGCTGGCCGTGCTGGCCTATGTCCAGGCGAGGATGGGCAGGACGGAGGAATCCCGCGATTCTCTGGAAAAGGCTGCCGAAACAGCGCTTCGCTTCGATTCCACGCCGGACTACAGTTTTAAGTCTCTGCGCTTCGCGGAGCACCCGGAGCAGGCCCTTATGTATGATATCCTCGGCGCAAGCGCCTGCGGAACCACTGCCGCACTGCTGGATCTTCTGGGCGACGAGACGCTTGCCGCACAGTGGAAGGAGCTTACCGGAAATGAGTAACAGAACAAATAAAAGCGACAACGTGTTCGCGAGCCGTAACTTCCGGCTGGTATTTTTAGGAGCGCTGGTCTCGGAGCTCGGCGCCCTGCTCTACAGCTTTGCCGTAAGCTTTTACATCCTTGAGATAAGCGGCAACAATGCCTTCCTTCAGGGCCTGTACCTGGCGCTGTGTGGCGTAGCGATGCTGCTGTCCACACCGGTCGGCGGCGTTCTGGGCGACCGCTTCAATAAAGCTAAGATCATGTACGTCTGTGACTTCATTAAGGGCGGCTTCATAATCCTGGCCACCGCGCTGATGCTCCTGCTTAAGGAGCCCGGTGCTCACATAGCGATACTGTTTGTCCTGGGCATAATCGGGAACGCGGTAAGCGGGATCTTCGGGCCTGCGGCCGGATCCCTGTTTCCGCACATCGTAAGGGAAGACCAGCTGCAGCAGGCCAATTCGTATTTTACGATGAAAAACTCCTTCGAGAACATCCTGGGAGTGATCCTGGCGGGCGTTCTTTACGCTGCGCTGCCGATATACACGTTGTTTTTCCTGGTCGGAGCCTGCTTCGTGGCCTCTGGCATCTCGGAGATGCTGATCCGCTACGAACATCATCCTTCCGAAGAACAGCTGACGCTTAAGCTGGCGGTCCACGACATGGCCGACGGCCTGCGCTACCTTAAGACTAAAAAGGCGATACTTGCGCTGCTCGGCTCCATACTGTTCATCAATTTTTTCTTCGTACCTGTCTCGGGAAATTTCCTGCCATTCTTCATAAAGACCGACCTGGCTCAGGCACCGTCCTACCTGCTGGACAATATGCTTACGCCGGAGCTCTGGTCCTCTGTATTCAGCATGTTTTTCGGGATCAGCTCCCTGCTGGGTGCGGCTGTGCTGAGCGCACGCCCGCAAGAAGAAAAGACAGGCCTTAAGACCGGTCTGAGGCTGATAGCGACGGCTGCCGTAATGATCGCGTTGACTGTCGGTTACTGGCTTCTGGTCGAGCGCGGCAGATCCCTGAACGGTTTCCTTATCTTGATCTGCGTCGTTTTCCTGGCCATAGGCGTTCTGATCTCCCTCATCAACATCCCGATCACCACGGTGATGATGCGGGTGGTGGAGAAAGACAAGCTGAGCAAGGTCACGAGCATCGTAAACATAGGGTCGCATGGCATGATCCCCATTGCTTCGGTACTTGCCGGCCTGGTGCTGGAGCTCCTCGGCAGCACCACCCTGCTCGCGGTCTGCTCTCTGGGCTTTACCGTTACCGCAGTCCTGCTGCTGTTCAACAGAAACATAAAAGAACTGTGAGCTGTCAGTTTAAAATACAAGATCAGGGTTCGTCCACAGATCGGTTTGTTCCACCACTACGCGGGACGTTGCTTGATATTTCAAAGCGCGTCCCGTTTATTTGTATCAAAAAAGACACTACTTTTGATCAACTAGTTAGATGTTGAAAGATCTAATCCAAACAAATTGCCAATATTTCAACATTCTGCTGTAACGTTCACCGGAAAGAATGCGAATAATATAGTGAAAGGCTTTTCAAAATGAACACTATAGATGACGACAAGATAATAGAACTTTTCTGGGAACGTTCGGAGGATGCGATCCGGGAAACGGAGGCCAAATACGGCAGATACCTGACGTCTGTAGCTGCCAATATCCTTACGGATGAACAAGACCGCCGGGAATGCATAAGCGATGCGCTTCTGGCTGTGTGGAACGCTATCCCTCCCGCAAAGCCGCCTGCGCTCAAGCTGTATCTTGCAAAGATAACCCGAAACCTTGCGATAAGCAGATGGCGAAGACTGTCAGCAGAAAAACGCAGGGGCGGACAGATCGCAGCGGTCTTTGATGAACTGGCAGAACTGCCTGATGAAAAAGACACAGCACAGGAAGTCGCAGACAGTATGGCTCTGGCGCAAGCCCTCAGCAGTTTTCTGCATTCATCAGGAAGAATACAGCGGGCTGTATTCATCAAGCGCTATTGGCTATTTATGCCCATAAAAGATATCGCTCGGAGCACAGGCTTGTCGGAAAGCAACGTCAAGGTGATGCTTCACCGCCTGCGCAGCGAACTCAGAAAGTTTCTTTTGAAAGAGGGGTTCGAATTATGATAGAAAACAGGATCATTGATGCCATGAATTACATAGATGAAGATCTGCTGGAGGAGGTCCTGTCTGATAAGACAGATTCCGAAACCGCAG
>JAFRIQ010000002.1 GCA_017432725.1 Bacillota bacterium | reverse complement strand
GTTCTGAAACAGAATTGTGAAAAATATCATATCGAAAATGTAGATATAGTATGCAAGGATATTAACGATCTTGTAACTGAAAAGCCATTCGACGCAATGCTCTTCTGTATGTACGGAGAGTTCCCTGAAGACCTACAGATTGCCAAAAGGCTTTGCAGTGGCAAGATCCTTATCGTCACCAGGAATCAGCTAAATCACAGTTTCTCTCCGGGAGGGGGAAAACATGCGAAACCTAATTACGCTGAGGCGGTCGCTTTCTGCAAAGAAAATGATATTCCTTTCATTTCAAAGGAAACAGAAATCGAATTCGGACAGCCTATAAGAAGTATCGAAGATGCCTGTCTTTTCTTTAAAACATATTTAAGAGACGGCGATGAGGATCTTCTTACCGAAGATTTTGTAAAAAGCAGACTCGTTGAAAATGATGATGATATATTTCCGTGGTACATACCTAAAAAAAGACCTCTGGGATTCCTTATCATCGATACGAAAGATATACCTGATAGCGTTGAACATAGCGCATAGGCGCTGATAATATTTAGAGGAGCTCAAAAATGAATTTCAAAAAAGCATTATGCATACTGCTGGCAATGACGATGGTATTCGGACTTTGCGCTTGCGGGAAAAAAGAAGAACCCCATCCCGATACAAGGATCTTTACGGATTCTTTGGGACGCGAGGTTGAAGTACCTTTCGATATTGAGAAGATCGCCGTATCCGGACCTCTCGCCCAGATATCATGTTTTGCGCTTTGCCCTGACAAGTTAGTCGGCATTGCAAATGCATGGAACCCGGAGGCCGAAAACATACTTGATACCAAGTACTATCAGCTTCCCGAACTCGGACAGCTATACGGGGGAAAAGGCGAACTCAATCTTGAAACACTTCTTAATTCCGGAGCGCAGGTCGTAATAGACGTAGGTGAGCCCAAGAAGACCGCAAAAGAAGACCTTGACGCTCTTCAGGAGCAGACGGGTATTCCCTTTGTACATATCACTATGCATACAGATTCCATGGAACAATCATACCGTAAACTTGGAGAACTGGTAGGAATGCCGGAAGAGGCTGAGCAGCTTGCTGTATATTGTGAAAAAATCTATAACAGAACCTACGAGATAGCTGAAAAGGTAGAAAAGGTAGACCTTATCTACGTTGTAGGCAAAGGACAGAACGTGATTGCAAAGGATTCATATCAAAGTGAAGTCATAGATCTCCTGTCAAACAATCTTGCCGTCGTAGATTCACCTTCATCAAAAGGAACAGGCAATGAGGTGGATATGGAACAGATCCTCAAATGGAACCCTGAATATATCCTCTGCGGCGAGCACAGCACATATGAAGCTGTTCTCAGTGACAGCACATGGAAAACGGTCGACGGTGCTGTGAAGGGCAACGTTTATGAAGTTCCGATCGGCCCTTACAACTGGATGGGCTTCCCGCCCTCAGTTCAGAGGTTGCTCGGCATGATGTGGATGGCGAAACTGCTTTATCCGGAAGCATGTGACTACGACCTTTACGAAGAGGTCAAAGAATATTTCAGCCTCTTTTATCATTGCGAACTCAACAAAGAGCTCTATGATTCCCTCGTTGCTAACTCCATTGGCAAATAATAAACTTGACCTAAGTAGTCTGGATTCTAAAGGAGACAGAGATGAATACTATTTTTTCCAAGCTTTTATACCTTCTCGAAAAGAATATGGACACCGTTCTCGTGACCCTGATCGATGAAGACGGTTCTGCCCCTAGAGGCATAGGCAGCGCTATGCTTGTCAATACCGACGGACTTATCATCGGCACCATAGGCGGCGGCGCTGTAGAAGTAAACGCAGTTGAACTTGCCAAAGAACTCGTAGCAAAAAAATCGTCCATGACAAAACAATACATTCTGAGGACGAATGAAACGGAAGATATCGGTATGGTCTGCGGCGGAGACGTTGAAGCATATTTCCAGTTCATATCCGCAGAGGATAAGGGATGGCACGACATAGCTGCCAAGATACAGGAGCGCTATGAGAAAAAGGATCCTGCATGGCTTATCTTCCATCTTGACGGGACGCTGGCGTCGCTGGTAGATAAAGAAGGAAACGTGATAGCGGGAAATACCGACGTGAATACGGCGGATATACTCGCGGAAGGCTGCGTCACTACTGAAAAGTATTTCTCCGTATCGCTGAATATGGGTGAAAGAGCCATCATCTTCGGAGGAGGCCACTGTGCGAAAGCTTTAGCGCCTCTTTTGAAAACCGTCGGGTTCAGAGTCACTATCTTCGATAACAGAGCGGACTGCGTGTCGAGAGAAACACATCCTACTGCAGAGCATCTGATCTGCGGCGACTATACAAAGCTTTCCGAATATATCGATTTCGACCCTGAAGATTATCTCGTTGTCATGACCAACGGACATAGCTTCGACTACCAGGTTGAAGAACAAATCTTAAGGATACCGTCCGCCTATGTCGGAGTTATCGGATCCGCGAAAAAAACTGCATCTGTTAATGCCCGTTTAAGAGCAGATGGCATATCGGAAGAAGCTATAGCATCTGTCCATACGCCGATCGGCACAAAGATAAAGGCTGTAACTCCCGAAGAGATCGCCGTAAGCATTGCAGGCGAAATGATATATGAACGCGCTCTAAAAAGAGAAGCTCAGGGAGAAGAAACTCACGGATGCCCGATGCATTGATTTAAATCAAATATCTAAACACCCAAAGATCCCGGTCCTAAGACCGGGATCTTTCATATTCGTATAACTGTTTTTATTTCTTCTTTTTCGGTTCGGGAAGTTCTGAAACCATCGCATTCAGCAGGTTCTCCAGAAACTCTCTGTCCTCCACTTCGTCTACCATGAGCATTTTATTCGCCCCTTCATAGGGTAGTTCTAAAGATGCATCCGGCATGAGTTTCTTTGCCGACTTCGTGGGCTTCACCAAAAACCTGTCATCATAGATACCGCCCACTATCTTCCCTTTATAGTAGATGATGAATTCTCCCATCATCGCCTTGTAATCGACGTCATCCAGCAATGACAGCTGATCCATAATGAATTCCAGATACGCTATACTTGATCCCATTTCAATATTTCCTTTCAATACATATCATGATCTTCATACCATTCCAGGACAGCAGCTTTATGCCCGCTTAAGGAATGATCTCGCGCTATTTTTTCGGCATCTTTGAGACTGTACACTTTGACCTGAAGAGGCTCCAGTTCACTCATTATGAAATGAGACGTTAAAGGACGTGTCCATGTGGGAACGGAGTACTCCTGTTCCGTATCGAGTACTACAGCAAAAACGGGTCGGACGTGTCTGCTGTATTCCCCTACGGTATCTACATACATTCCATTCAGGAATACTCTCTTTCCGTCTTGGAATACTGAATGCCTCTGATATATGGTGATGACGTATCTCCCTGAAGGAAAGTTCCAGGCCCATTCACGGCCGAACTCTCTTTCAGCTATCGGTTCAGAATACATGTCCCCTGTCTCGGCAAGGAAGCTTCCCATCCCCTCGTCCGTGCTGAACACGTATGATATATTCTCTTTTCTGAAAAAGTCTTCTGTTTCCATGATCAGATGTCTTTCAATTCAGCCAGCCATTCTTCCCTGGTCAACACGTTGGTCTCATCGTCTTCTACAGTTCCGAACTTGGTCTCGTAGGATCCGTAAGAATAGTGGTGGAATCCGCACTTTTCCTGCACCCTTTCCGATCTTTTGTTGGAAAGGAAATGTGCGCAGAGGATCACGTCGAGACCTACCTCTTCGAACAGGTATCTGATGACCTCACTTACCGCTTCAGGCATGAGCCCCTGTCCCCAGTACCCCTTTGAGAGCACATACCCTATTTCCCTGACCTGCTTATCCGAAAACTCCGGGAACCTGCTTTCGTCATATTCTTCGATCCCCAGAGAACCTATGGCTTTGCCGCGATACTCCAGGGCAAAAGTCCGCTTGCGTTCTATGAAATGGTCGAGTATCTCCTGGGATTCCTCTTTGTTTTTATGGGGGCTCCACCCTGCCATCTGTCCCACTCCGTCCACGGAAGCGTATTCGAAGAAATCATCGAGGTCCGATTCCCTCCATGGTCTGAGTATCAGGCGCTTTGTATATAGTTTTGTATTCGATATGTCTATCGCTGCGTTCATTTCAGCACCTCAATCATCCGGCACGGAAGCCCGGTACGATTTCCGTATCATTGAGTCTTTCCCGTATGTGTTGCGCCTGTAATGAGTATTATCGTATTACTATCCTTTTTTTGATTATATCATACGCTCAGGTCTATTCCGTAACAAAAAAGTCCGGTATGAAACCGGACTGCCTATATGTGTTATCACCGCTATAAAACAAATTGCACTACCAGTCCAGCAAGAGCACAGACTGCAAGTGCGATACATTCGCCTGTAAAGAATCCCTTTATATGGAACCAATAGTCGTGGTAGTCCTTTACCATATCTTCAGTCCCTTTGAAAACGAAATGAGGATCGTGGCAGAACCAAATGATATCCAGCACTACTGCATCGTATAGATTAACGACAGTCCAGAGAAGAAAGCCGTACAGAAATGCATCTTTGAAGGTTGTGTATCCGTTGACATAGCGAAGCAGAAGGCTGAGCACTGCGACAAAAATGACGCATGCGGCAAGCTTAGCCGATATCTTGTTTTTCTCCGTAGGAATACGGTCTTTGTATTCGTCAAGAGACTTTATCCTCTCCTGTATGGCAGGCGGATAGTTATATAGTGTCTTGATAGGTTCCCTTGACATTTTGTAGACTGCAAGGGTGAACAATATGCAAAGAACTATACCCTCGATGATCAATAACATAGAAATCTATACCCCTCTTCTATTTCTCTAAGCCGCCATCAAATCAATATACATGAATATCAAGGGACTGATGAAAAGTAAGTACCCTATCATAGACCATATGAAGAATCTCTTTGTAAGGAAAACGGCTACGAATTCACGTATCAGTGCGGAAGGCCAGTAATAGAAGGCTACCTTGGCTCCTACTCCGACGCACCTCATATCTATCTCTTTAGCGATCCTGAGACAGCGGTAAATGTGATAACTGCTAGACACGAGAGCAGTCTTCCTCTTACCTGCATATGAGTCTATGATCTCTTTTGAATTGAGCAGGTTTTCGTGCGTGGTCGAAGATCTGTCCTCAAGCACTATCTTCTCTTCAGGAACGCCGTGCTCCAGAAGATAATTCTTCATAGCCTGAGCCTCGCTGATCTTCTCGTCGGGTCCCTGCCCTCCGCTTGGGATGAGTATGGGTTTCCCGCCGCATTTATTGAATACCTCTATAGCCTTGTCAACCCTGTTAGTAAGGAGCCTGGTCATCGTATCCCCATTCAGGAGACCGCTGCCGTGGATGATTATAAAATCAAAGTCCATCCTGTGGGGAAGGATCTCTATGAATAGCGTATAAACAACGAAACTGAGTATAAGGCAAGAAAAATAGAAGACCGTTGCAAATATCAGCATTGCAGCTAGATTCAAAGAAACCTTTCCAACATGATCGACCAGCTGAAAGACGTAGTACACTCCTGCTATCTCCCCTATGGCTATGAATATGCCTAAGAAAAGCGAGAGCATGTTCTTGAAACTGCGGGATTCTCGTTTAAGTATGACGACCCCGTTTATGATGAGCATGACCGGTACTGAAAACAGTGCTATGACTACCAGGAAAAAGCAGGTTATCATGGCATCGACCATTTTGTCTCCGAACAGCGAAGTAATGAAAAACAAAGTAAACATACACGCTCCCATAAGGAGTATGCTGTTGAAATACCTCTGAGGTTTCCATACTGCCATGATTATTACTATGAGCCATACTATTACAAGTATCGGGCCGAGTATTTTCACGTTATCTATGATCGCCTGCATTTATCTGCCTCCGACTGTATATTATCACCTTGATAATGACAAATAAATGACTCAAAAGGAAAAAGACGGAAGCATATCCTTCCGTCTTTAAAGTAATAATGAGTTCTAATTCATCTTTTCTTGTACAGAACAAGTTCCGGATCTGTTCCGCCCTCGCCGTAGGTGCAGATGAGGATGAAATCCATATTGGCCAAAATACCGAAACACCTGTCTCCGCCAAATTCTGATTCAAGCTGATTCCCCAGGTAAGTGGTATTGTCATCGATGAATTTTGCATTCATGCCGCTTGGCAGCCTGTACTCGAGATTGACGTATCTTCCTACCAGCGCGCTCAGACTTTCGACTTTTGGCATACCTTCGATGTGAAGGTCGTTGATCTCAGCTATCAGTTTCTTTTTAAAAGCTTCGAATTCCCCGTTATCGCTGAGTTCTTCGTATCTCTTCCAATAATCAAGTTTGGGCAGATTCTCTTTGAGGTATTCCCTCGCCTGATCCTCTGTGAATCCCTGGCTTACCATGTTTGGAACGCATACTTCGATCAGATCGTCCATATCGCTGTAGGTATAGGTACCGTCGGCGAAACACCACTGACAATAGTCCTCATTAAGGGAACCGTCTTTGTTCCTGCCTATGATCGAATCATCCAGAGGCATACCGCAGCACTGGCATATGAGCTGATTTGGAGAGCCCAGAAGCGTATTAATAGATACTTTGAAAAGATTCGAGAGAAGCTTGAGGGTCTCTGTGTTGGGTACAGTATCTCCGTTTTCCCAGCGGGATACTGCCTGCCTGGTAACGTAGACCTTCTCCGCCAGTTCATCCTGGGACAGTCCGTTTTTTGTTCTGAGTTCATATATAACGTCTTGTGTAGTCATTTCGTGTCAAATACCTCCTCGAAAGGTATTGTAATCCCAAACAGCAGGACATTTCACGCAACCAGTTGTTGCTATTCGTATCTTGCTTCCCTTAAAGGTTTATCCCAGAGCACTTCTCCCCCGGCCTCTTTTGCTATCTCGTCTATATGCTTCCTGATGGATTCGAGATACTCCGCATCACGTTTCTTAGACCTTCTTCCCTTGTCTTCGAAAAGAACTTTGCTGAAGTATGCGTCATAGGACACGGCATAGTCCTCCTCATCCCTGTGAGGGAAAAAGCTGACCGCAGCTTCATATTTTATGTTCCCCGCATCGGAATCCGCTATGAGCATGACGAGCGCTCCCTTGCGGTCTACACCGTTGTACTTCATCTTTGCCTCAAAATATTGTTCGTAAACGTTGATAGTAGCCATTTATTCCTCCTGACTTTCCTTACTATTGTTTCTATGTCCTCTTATGAGGGAAACGGCCGTAGTAATTGCCACGACCGTGTTGGTAACGGTCCCGACGTAATTGCTGATAACAAAATTGAAAACGATGAACATCAGAGAATTGACAATGAAAGCACACTTAAGCGCCTTTTCATTGTCCTTGAATCTGAATACTGCCAGAGTATACTCAAAGTTCGCAATGATGGGAAGCCATCCAAGAAGCCCGCGGTTATTGATGAGCGCTCCAAGAGCCACACCCACCACTATGAGAACGTTCTCTATGGCCTTGTTCCTCGACTCCCTTATTGCCAGCAGATTTCTGAATATTGCAACAACGTTCTGTGCGATAGCGCTGTAACCCTTCAGGAAGTAAGCCGATGAGCCGTAAAAGAGCTGGCTTACTATCTGTATAGCCAGTATATCCTTTTGCTTTTTCTCGTGCCGCTTTTAGATTCCGAGACCATAGCGCCCACAGTGAGCAGGTTGCCTATCAGTATATCCCGTGTCATCGATCCGCCCTGCTGCAGAACTCAAAGACTCTGTCGTAAAAGTCCCTTCCTTCTTCATAGGCTCCGTGGCCCAGTCCCTCGTAGACGTAAAGCTCGCTGCCGGGTATGCCCATCCTCAGTTCTTCTTTGGCATCGTTCCCCACGGTCATGTCATTGCTGCCCGCCAAAATGAGGACCGGACAGTTTATCTTTCCAAGTTCACTTCTTGCATCGAACTTCAGTATCGCTTCCGCATTTCTGAAGAAGCGTTCATAAGAGGAAGGTTTGGTGAAGTTCGCTATGAGCGGGAAATATCTTCTGTTTTTCCTAAGATACTTCTCAGAGTACATCTTTTCGGCAGTGTCCACCATAAGGGCGACATGGTCTCCCTTTTCTGCCATGCTTATCCAGCTTTTTACCGTAGTTTTTGCCGTATCTCCGGCATTGGGAGCGGTCACAGCAAGTATAAGTTTCTCTACAGCCTCAGGGTGGTCAATGGCCATATACTGGGCTATCATGCCTCCCTGGGATACGCCCAGGACGCACGCCCTGTCTATACCCAGTTCTTTCATGGCGCAGATCTGATCTTCCGCCATGTCCCTGATGCTGTAGCCTTCCGGCATACTGTTCTTTCTGCTGAACATATATACCGTGAATTCCTTCAGATACTTCATATACGGCATAGACAATACCAGGGCCTTACCCTTTACTGTTGCCAGGCCGTCTGAAAGCCCCGGAAGAACGACAAGTTTTCTCTTGCCTCTTCCGAAAGCAGCAAAATACATTTCCGTATCCCCTATGGGTACGCTTCCGTTTTTTATCATGAACATTTCTGCAGGTATCCTATCCGAACAGTTTCTGTATGATATCCTGAGTCACGTCGTTGGCTAAAGTCTGGCCGCCCTTTATGAGTTTAAGGTTCTGTGTAGTCGCTGCCCTGTTATTGGTCAGCAGAGTTTTGTACACTTTCTGCGATACGTCGCCCTTCGAAACGTATTCCAGATACCTTACCGAGTTCTGCGCACCCGATTTTGCTGTTCCTTTGTACAGGGAAGTAAACTTGCCGCCGAGTACAGATTCCGTCTTAGTCCTTACTGCTCCGCCTAAACCGGCAGTAAAAAGCCCGTCAGTAAGGTCCTTGCCCTCATGGGCATTCTCCATGGCCTTTTTGTACATATCTCCGCCTACATTGGCATAATATTTATATCCATCCGGAGCATAGGACTGAGTAAGGTCCACTACCGTATCACCGGTCGCTTGGCGCATGGCGTCCGC
Organism: Bacillota bacterium; assembly: GCA_017432725.1. Taxonomy (GTDB): domain Bacteria; phylum Bacillota; class Clostridia; order Peptostreptococcales; family Anaerovoracaceae; genus RUG13409. The sequence continues at coordinate 7,358 of JAFRIQ010000002.1, read as the reverse complement.
CATATCTCTGCCTTCGTTAACGGCTTCAGTCCACCTGTATCCGAAATTCCTTCCGGCTATATACAGGGGCTTTATACCGTATTTTCCGAGGCTTCCCGTGAACTCGGAAAGAATGTCAACGCCGTAATCGCATATTTTTGACAGGCAGGTCAGTCCGAACTCTACACCGGCATAAAAATTACCTTCCCTCGCAGCCATCTGTCCCTGGATATCTGCAAGTTCCTGTCTGTTTTTAAGAATGGCCTTCAGTTTCTCAGGATCCGTTTCCCAGGTGCCGTAGCGCTTGTAGTGATCCCACATTTCCTTGGATTCCTTTTCCATCCTTGCGATCTCGCGGTCGGCTTCTTCTTTCATGCGCCTTAGGTCTCTGTCAAAGGCAGTATTCCCCTCGCGGATCTTTTTGCTCTCTTTGTCCTGCCAATCCTTGTCCTTAAGCCTTTGTTTGTACCAGTCCTCAAGGCCGTCTTCATTGAGTATGCTGAGACCGTCTGAGCTTTCCCACTGACCGGTCTTTTCGTTCCACTCGTAAAGAGTTTCGGCGCCTGTAGCAGGATCCTTGAGTATCCTGTAGGGAGGCGAACCGTCTCCATCGTTCCTTATGGGAGCTACATCGTGTTTTGCGGCTTGCCTCGGATCGTAGCCTTTGCTATGCTTCAGAACGAGCTTGTACTCGCCTTTGGCTATGAGCATAAGATTAAGGATAACCGTAACGAATATACCGGCGTACATTGCCATTCTCGCTTCCGAAGGCGACATGCCGCCGCCTCTCCACTGATATATGTTCACTATGAGCACAGGAGCTCCTATGCAGAAAAGAAGGAACCAGAATAAAGTGACTTCTGTCTTTGCCTGTTTCTTTGCCATGATCTAGACCTCCTTTACCGCTTTCCCGCATTTGGGGCAGAATGCCGCTCCGGCAGGGAGTTTTGTCCCGCAGTGGATACAGAAAGCCGGAGCACTGTCATCAGCCTCCGTAGCGTAAGTCCCGGGCGGCATGAATTTTCTGAGTTTTCTGTCCAGTTCATCGCCCGTATATTTCTCTTTGATGGGAGCGCTTTTCACAGCCCTGTACATCACCCATATCTCTTTGGTGTTTTCGTCAAGAAGTCCAACGGTCCCGTCGTCGAAGGCCATCCACCACTGGTTATCCGGCAGCGGCATAAGGCCGTCGGTGAATACAGCGGCTTCCATCATGTCTTCGTATGAAAGGTCCGTACCGTCTTCGATATTGACCCATTTGCTGCAGTGATCCGACGCATCATCCATCACCTGTATAAATGATTTGTATCCTTCCATATCGATCTCCTAATCATCGTCCGACCCGCCGTCTCCGCCTGTGAGAACGGCATATGCTATAGCCGCTGCAAAGGATATGCCGCCCGCCATGGTTTCGGATAAACCTGCCATGGTCAACCCGACCATCCCGACCAGCAAAATAAGTATGAATGTTATTCCTTTTCTCATATAGACCCCCCTTCCGGTCAAATCCCAAAAAGGCTTACATTTTATTATACTCAAATATACCCCTTCTTGTCCAAAAATATAAAAAAGATATACCCTTTCGGATATATCTTTTCTGAAGCTGATCGTTCTTTTTCTATCAGTTGGAGCTTGAACTCGACTGAGTGGGAAGATACGGAATAAGCGCATCTGCGATATCTTTGAGCGAGAGCGTCTGGACCGTTACCTTGCCCGGACCGGAAATGACCGTATTGAAAAGACCTTCGCCTCCGAACAGTACGTTTTTGACGCCGCTGATGGTCTTGATATCCATACTGCATGTCGCTTCCATCATAGCAAGGCTTCCAGTGTCTACTATCATGCTCTCGTTGCTTCCGAGTTCATATTCCATAGTAGCTCCGTCGATCTCAACGAATACTATGCCTTCTCCGTATATTTTCTGCATCACGAAGCCTTCTCCTGCGAAGAGACCTGTGGAGGCCTTCTTGTTGAAAAATACTTCAGTATTGACTCCCATGGTGCATGCAAGGAAAGAAGATTTCTGAAGGATGATAGGTTTATCAGGGGTGATCTCAACTGCAAGGATCTCACCGGGTACTTTCGGATTGAGAGCTATGAGTCCGGGACCGCCGACTGCCGTATAAATGTTCCTGAAGACTTTTTCTCCGGAAAAGAGTCTGCCGATCGCTTTGCCGAAGCTTCCGCCGCCTTCTGTCTCCATTTCAAGATTGGGGCTCATCCACGCCATGGCGCCTCCGTCGGTGTGGATAGATTCACCTTCTTCAAGGTTTACTAAAACTACCGGAAAAGTGCCGCATTCGATACTGTAATTCATTGTATTTCTCCTTTCGAATATATAAACCTATATTTGATCCGTTTTCTTTTCAGGTCTGTGTATCACAAGTTTATCTTTGTTCTTGTTGATAATGACCAGACCTATTATGCCTAAAACGATAGAAACCACGGATATGACCTGCGCCTGTCTGAAATTCCCTATCCAGAGACTGTCCGTACGGAGTCCTTCAACGAAGAAACGCTCTACCGAATACAGTATCCAGTAAAGGCAGGTGATCTGTCCGCTGTATTTTGCTTTTTTCTTGTCGAACCAGAGAAGGAACAGGAACAGAAGGAAGCACCATATCGATTCATACAGGAATGTGGGATGTACGAATTCCCCGTCGCAGTATATAGCCCAGGGAAGATCCGTAGCGGTTCCGTGAGCTTCGGAATTGAAATAGTTGCCCCAGCGGCCTATAGCCTGACCTATTACTACTCCCATAAAAGTCAGATCCACCCAGTCCAGTATATTCTGCTTCCATTTTATGAGGCACAGTATACCTACCGTTATGCCCAGTATGAGAGCGCCGTGAATAGCAAGACCGCCTTCCCGTATATTGAATATAGATTTAAGATCGTTTTTGTAACTATCCCATTCGAAAATGACGTAATAGAGCCTTGCTCCCACTACTCCGAAAGGTACTATCCAGAGTACGTAATCCAGCACTTTCTCCGGATCTATGCATCTTGTAGGCGCTTTCTTGTACGCCACGAAAAATGCGGCAACTATGCCCAACGTGAGCATTATGCCGTACCACATGATATCCAATCCTCCTATAAGAGGAATGCCTTCCGGTATGGTGAACGCAACTCTGTCAGGAACGGGAAGGAACGGCATCCTTTCCGCTGCTGCAGTAAGCGTAACTGTCGTCATAGTTCCCTCCTGCCTTCCATGGCTCTGTAAAGTGTCTCTTCGTCTGCGTATTCAAGGTCTCCTCCGACGGGAAGCCCGTGAGCTATCCTGCTGACCTTTATCCCGGCAGGTTTGAGAAGCCTGGCTATATACATAGCCGTAGCCTCGCCCTCGATATTGGGGTTGGTCGCGAGTATGACTTCCTTTATCTCATCGTTTTCCTGCAGACGTACTATAAGGGATCTTAGGTTTATATCGTCCGGTCCTATGCCGTCCATAGGCGATATGGCGCCGTTGAGCACGTGATAAAGACCGTGATACTCCTTGACCCTCTCCATAGCTGATACGTCCCTTGGATTTTCCACCACGCATATGGTGGTCTTGTCTCTTGACGTATCCGAGCATATATCACAGGGGTCCGTATCCGTCAGATTGCCGCAGACGCTGCAGTAATGCATGTTTTCCTTTGCCGCAACTATAGCTTCAGCTATGCCCTTCGCTTCTTCATCAGGCATGGAAAGAATGTGAAAAGCGAGCCTCTGCGCAGTTTTTCCGCCTATTCCGGGAAGCTTGGAAAGTTCCGCTATGAGGCGGTTCAAAGGTTTAGCGTATCCCTTCATAATTTAGAAACCGAGTCCCATTCCGCCTGTTACGGCACCCATCTTGCTCTCAGTGAGTTCTTCGACTTTTCTCATAGCTTCGTTGCAGGCTGCAACGATAAGGTCCTGAAGCATTTCAACGTCATCCTGGGCCACTTCCGGGTCTATGGTGACGCTTACGATCTCATGTTTTCCGTTGGCGACTACCTTTACGGCTCCGCCGCCTGCGGACGCTTCCACCTCGCTGGCTTCCACTTCAGCCTGCGCCGCCTGCATCTTTGACTGGAGCGCCTGCAGCTGAGCCATCTGAGCCTGCTGGTTATTGACTTTGGGCTTCTTGCCCGCTTTCATTCCTTTACCCATTTGTTATCTCCTTATGCTAATTCTCCGTAGAGGCTGAAGGTCTGAGCCTTCACTATCCTCACGTCGACTATCTGTCCTATGAGTTCCTTCCCTCCGGGGAAGTCCACCGTCATGTTGCTTTCCGTGCGTCCTGTGAGCACATCTTCATTCGTCTTCGAAGGACCCTCCACGAGCACTTTCAGTACCTTGTCCTGATACTGAGCGGACTTTTCTTCCTGTATATCGTGCACGGCTTTGAGCAGTCTGTTGAACCTTTCATGCTTCACATCCTCAGGTATCTGATCTTCATATTTTTCAGCCGGGGTGTCTTTCCTTACCGAGTATATGAACGTGAAGGCGCTGTCATACCTTACCTTTTTGACAAGATCTATGGTATCTTCCAGATCTTCTTCCGTCTCTCCGGGGAACCCCACGATTATATCCGTGGAAAGAGCTATGTCCGGACAGGCTTTTCTGAGCTTGTCTATCTTGCTCAGATACCATTCCCTGTCGTAATGGCGGTTCATGCGCTTGAGGACCGTATCGGATCCGCTCTGCACCGGCAGATGTATCATCTTGCACAGATGCCTGCAGTCCCTGAAACACGCAATGAGCTCGTCAGATATATCTTTGGGGTGCGAGGTCATGAAGCGTATGCGTTCTATGCCTTCTATCTTGTCTATCTCCCTTATGAGGCCTGCAAAGTCAAGATTGAGTGAACCGTCTTCCAGTACGGAAGGTTTATCCTTTTCATAGTGATAAGTTCCCTCGACGCTCCTGGCAATACCGTAGGAATTGACGTTCTGACCAAGGAGGCATATCTCCTTGCAGCCTTTCTTTGCAAGGCACCTTACTTCCTCAAGTATGTCCTCCGGTCTTCTGCTTCTCTCCCTGCCTCTCGTGTAGGGTACTATGCAGTATGTACAGAAGTTGTTGCAGCCCTGCATTATGCTCACATAAGCCTTGAAATCATAGGTCCTTTTTGCAGGAAGCCCTTCGGCAATAGCCTCGGCATCGGACCATACTTCCACGAGCTTCTTCTTTTCGTCTCTCACGTTTCTGAAAAGTTCGGGGAAATTCTGTATGTTATGAGTGCCGAACACGAGATCTACCCAGGAGTATTTAGCCTTCAGCGTATCTATGATGTGCTGTTGCTGCATCATACAGCCGCATACGCAGGTTATCCTTCCCGGATTCTGTTCATGGGGATTTTTGAGCTGTCCCAGCACTCCGAAGAAATGCTTGTCGGCATTTTCTCTGACGCTGCAGGTATTCAGTATACAGACGTCGGCCTTTTTGAAATTTTCTTCGTATACGTAGCCCATTTCTTCCAGCATGCCTGCGAGAGTTTCAGAATCTCTCTCGTTCATCTGGCAGCCGAAAGTGACCACGTTGTATGTCTTCGCCATGCTACTGATCCTTCTCGCTCTTCTCCCTGAATACGAACTTTATGGACGTGCCTTCAAATCCGTAGCCTTCTCTTATCTTGTTCTCAAGATATCTGGCATAGGAGAAGTGCATTATATCCCTGTCGTTGACAACGAAACTGATGAGAGGAGGTTTGACCCCTATCTGCGTCACGTAGTATATCTTGAGCCTCTTTCCCTTATCGGAAGGCGTGTTGTTCATCATTACCGCATCTGCGATGAGGCTGTTGAGCTGGCCTGTCGAGATCCTCATAGCCCTGTTTTCGGCAACGGTCCTCGCCTTATCGATGACCGCATCCAGTCTCTGGCCTTTAAGCGCCGACGTAAACATTACAGGGGCATAGGACATGAAAGCCAGTTCGCCTTTGATCTGTCTTTCCATGTCTCTCATGGTGTTGGTCTCCTTTTCGACTATATCCCATTTGTTGACCACCACTATGATGCCTTTGCCGGCTTCGTGGGCAAGACCGACTATCTTCTTGTCCTGTTCCGTAAGACCTTCGGTGCCGTCTATGACCATAAGCGCAACGTCGCAGCGCTCTATGGCAGCCATGGCGCGTATTACGGAGTACTTCTCTATATCGTCGCTTACCTTGCTATGCCTTCTGATACCGGCTGTATCTATTAGAGTATATTTCTGCCCGTCCTTTTCGAAGGGCGTGTCTATGGAATCTCTGGTGGTTCCTGCTATGTTGCTTACGATGACTCTATCTTCACCGAGGAAAGCGTTCACTATGGAGCTCTTGCCCACATTGGGCTTACCTATGATCGCGATCTTTATATCCTCATCGTCGTCTTCTTCGAAAGCTTCCGAAGGAATCTTTTCAAGAGCAGCGTCAAGCACGTCTCCAAGGCCGAGTTTGTTGATTGATGATACCTGCATTGGCTCTCCGAGTCCGAGCTCGTAAAAGTCGTAAAAACTGTCCGGTACTTTGCTGTTGTCTATTTTGTTGGCTACAAGTATGACCTTCTTGTTTTTCCTTCTGAGTATGTCGGCTACGTCCGTATCGGCGCTCGTCAGCCCTTCTCTTCCATCTACGATGAAGAGGACCACGTCGGCCATATCCATGGCCATCTCAGCCTGAGCTCTCATCTGCGAAGGTATTACGTCTGCGTTATCAGCTTCTATACCGCCCGTATCCACAAGCAAAAAATGACGGCCGCACCATTCGGCGTCCGATACTATCCTGTCTCTCGTGACTCCGGGAGTATCCTCGACTATGGACAATCTCGTCCCCACTATATCGTTGAAAAAAGTAGATTTCCCTACGTTGGGCCGCCCTACTATGGCGACTATGGGTTTACTCATTATGACCTCTCTCAAAAACTGTAAAGCTACCGCCCAATTATAGCACAGAGAAGACTTTTGTGGTATAATATCAGCCACATTCTCAAAGGAGGAAACTGTTAATGAAAGTATGTGTTGTCGGAATAGGCAAACTGGGTTACTCGATTGCCGCTGCTCTCCTGAATGGAGGCAACGATGTCACAATAATAGATAACGACATGGAGAGGATCCAGAATGCCGGAAGCAACCTGGATGCCTTCACCGTACAGGGAGACGCCATACAGATCGACGCTCTCAAGGAGATAGACATATCATCCCACGACCTGATCATAGCCACAACGGAAGAAGATGAAAAGAACATGGTCATTTGCGCCTTCGCAAAAAAACTGGGATGTCCGAAGGCAATGGCAAGGGTCAGGAGCCCGGAACACTTAAAACAGCTGGACTTCATAAACCTTTTTGATTTCTTCGACGGTCGTGTCGCGCTTAATTACGGCAGTGATGTCGGCGAGCGAGACAACCGGAGTTGGGACGCGGACAGAGAGACCGTT
>JAFRIQ010000009.1 GCA_017432725.1 Bacillota bacterium | reverse complement strand
CGCCGTTTGGATATACTATCGTTATGACCGTGACGAACTTTGCCGTCCTTTTTTCGAAAGGCACTCCCTCGAGCTTTGCAAGGAGCTTCGCTCTGTTTGCCGCGTCGTTTCCGTGTTCCCCCGCATACCTTGCGGCATTGATCCCCGGCTCTCCGCCTACGGCATCGACAAACAGACCGGTGTCGTCCGCAAGTGCAGCTTTACCCGTCATGTCGCATATGGTCTTCGCCTTAATATATGAATTCTCTTCGCAGGTGCTTCCGTTTTCTTCTATTTCAAAATCTCCCAGTCCCGCATCTTCCCAGGACAGGAGTTCTATACCGTAATCTTTCAATATGGCGTCAAGTTCCGCCATCTTTCCTTTGTTCCTCGTTGCCGCTATAATCTTCATTATTTGCCTTCCGTTTATGATATAATACGATAGTACAGTATAACACGACTTAGGTGACAAACAGATGAATATTTTCATCTCGTGCACTCTCATATGAACTATGCGGCTGGGGGCAAAAATGCCCGCAGGCTGGAAAAGGAATGGTATAAAGAATGATAAAAGTAATAACAGACGGCGTTGGTCCTTTCGGGATCGAGCCGGACATGAAAAAAGCAAAAGCCGCCCTTGCGTCTCTTAAAGACGGCAGCTGCAAGGGAAACGATTTTCTGGGATGGCTCAAACTTCCCGAATATATCGGTTCAGAGGAATATGCCAGGGTAAAGGCATGCGGAAAAAAGATCTACGATAACGCCGATGCTCTGGTGGTGATAGGAATAGGCGGGTCATATCTCGGAGCCAGGGCTGCTCTCGAATTCATCTGCTCGCAGAGATTCAACGAAACCGGAAGAAAAGGACCTAAGGTCTACTTCCTTGGAAACGGCATAAACGCAGCCGATACCCTTCAGGTCCTCGAACTCGTAAAAGGAAAGAGCCTTTACGTGAACGTTATCTCCAAATCAGGAACCACTTTGGAACCTGCCGTATCTTTCAGGATCTTCAAGAAGTACCTGGAAGATACCTACGGAAAAGAAGAGGCATCCAAAAGGATCGTCGCCACCACCGACGCCCGCAAAGGCGCTCTGAAAGGCCTGGCAGATGCCGAAGGATATGAATGTTTCGTAGTGCCCGATAACGTGGGAGGAAGATACAGCGTGCTCACCGCAGTGGGTCTTCTGCCTCTGGCTGCGGCCGGTATCGATACGGACGCCATCCTCAAAGGAGCAAAGGAAGCAGAAAAGTACTGCCTTGCGGAGAGAGAGGACAACCCTGCCCTTCTTTACGCTGCATACAGGCAGGCCGTATATGAAAACGGTAAAAAGGTAGAGGTGCTCTCCGTCCCGTCGGAAAGCGTGAGATTTTTCGCCGAATGGTGGAAACAGCTTTACGGCGAATCCGACGGCAAGGACGGAAAAGGCATATTCCCCGCATCCTGCGTATACACAGCGGATCTCCATTCCATGGGACAGTATATCCAGGAAGGCGAAAGGATACTCTTCGAAACGGGACTCAGCTTCGAGAACATTTCCTCGAAACTGGTGGTACCGACCAGCGAAGACAATGCCGACGGTCTCAATTATCTGGCGGGAAAAGATTTCTCGGAGATCTACAACGCAGCCAGAGACGGGGTCAAGAAAGCCCATATTGACGGCGGCGTGCCCTGCCTTGAGATCAGGGCGGAAAAGCAGGATGAAGTCTCTTTGGGAGAACTCATATTCTTCTTCGAGACAGCCTGCGGTATTTCGGCGATAATGTCCGGCGTGAACCCGTTCAACCAGCCGGGCGTTGAAGCATATAAATCGAACATGTTTGCACTGCTTGGGAGAAAATAAAATGGATTACAGAGAAACATATCAACTGTGGAAGAACGACCCGTATTTCGATGAGGAAGACAGAAAAGAACTTGCATCTTTAACCGATGAAAAAGAGATCGAAGACAGGTTCTATAAAGAACTCGAATTCGGTACCGGCGGACTGCGCGGAATAATGGGCGTGGGTTCCAACAGGATCAATAAATATAACGTAAGAAAAGCCAGCAACGGTTTTGCCAGATATCTTATCGACAAATATGGAACAGAAGTTTGGCGCGGCGTGGCGGTGGCATATGACACCAGAAACAATTCCGCCGAATATGCTAAAGAAACAGCTCTCGCTTTTGCTGCCAACGGCATTCCCGTTTACCTGTTCACATTCGAGTCGGCAACGCCCCTCCTCTCCTTTGCAGTAAGATATTATCACTGCGTGGGAGGTGTCGTTGTTACCGCAAGCCACAACCCGAAAGAATACAACGGATATAAGGCATATGACGAAAACGGATGCCAACTCCTTACGGAAGACGCCGATGCAGTCATTGCGAAGGTAAACGCCATAAAGGTAACGGAGGCAATGACAACCACGGAAGATAAGGCAGTATCCGTGGGGCTTCTTAAGTACATAGGAGAAGAAGTGCTCCAGGCATATTCCAGGGCAGTCAGAGATGCGGTGCCCGAGATGAACATCACAGACAACGCAAAGATGAAGATCGCATATACAGCCCTTCACGGAAGCGGGAATGTGACGGTAAGAAGAGTACTGAAGGACGCCGGCTTTGCTAACGTCCAGTGCGTAAAAGAACAGGAAGCGCCAGACGGAAACTTCCCGACGGTCAAGTCCCCCAATCCCGGCAATGAGCCTTCTATGGCAATGGTCATAGAACTGGGAGAAAAAATAGGCGCCGACATAGCGGTAGGCTCCGACCCCGACGCAGACAGAGCGGGCGTGGCCATAAGACATCACGGGACTCTGGAGTTCCTCGACGGCAACTCCATCGGAGCTCTCATTCTCTACTATCTTGCTGAAAGATACCAGGGAAAGATGCCTGCAGGACCTTTCTTCGTGACCACTATAGTATCCGGCGAACTGGCGTCCGACATAGCAAAGAAAAACGATATAATCGTATTCAAGACCCTTACGGGATTCAAGTATATCGGCGAGCTGATGACCCGCTATCAGGATGATCCCAACATGAACTTCCTCTTCGGATGCGAAGAGAGTTACGGATTCCTGGCCGGCGATTACGTAAGAGACAAATGCGCTGCATTCGCCATCCTCACCCTTTGCTCAGCCTGCGCTTACTACCAGAAACAGGGCATGGAGCTCGGAGACGTGATGGACAGGATCCATGAAGAGTACGGTTTCTATCTCGACAGCCTCGACAACTACGTGTTCAAAGGAAAAGAAGGCGCCGAAAAGATGAAGGGACTCACTGCGGAATTAAGAGAAAAAGGCGCAGCCCTTATGACCGGAGTGTCAGAGATCAAGGACTATGCCCCCGGACTCGACGGACTTCCTAAAGCCGACGTACTCAAATACTTCTTCGAAGACGGCTCCTGGGTGGCGATAAGGCCGTCCGGAACCGAGCCTCAGATAAAGGTGTACTACAGCACAAAGGCTGAAACAAAGGAAGCTGCCGAAAAGAAATATCTTGAAAGAAAAGCGATCATAGATAAAGTCATGGAATAGCGTCCTGTTGAAACAAAAAGAAAACCCGGAGCATAGGCTCCGGGTTTTATGATACATTTTTTAAGAACTGTCAGATAGTCAGCGTACCTTTTCCAAGATTCTTTCCCGTCTTCTTGTCGAAGAGGATGATACCGTCTCCGGCGACTTCGAAATGCATCTCGTCGTTAACTTTGTAGTCTACGTTTCCGAACATAACGGAGGTCAGGATGTAATCCCCTACCTGGAGTTTTACGGTCGTTTCCATACCTGCAGGAAGGGTGGCGTAGATCTTTCCTATAAGTCCGCCCTCCTCGAGGTTCACGAACTCAGGTCTTATACCTACAACGAATCCTTCGCCGCTGTATTCGCCGAGAAGTTCTTTCGAAGTGAATACGAAGGGGTGATCGAAGAAGTTTACTTCTGCTGTATTCGGTCCGGTGACCTTTCCCGTAGTTTCGTAGAAGTTCATGGTAGGATTTCCGACGAAATCTGCTACGAAGAGGTTTGCAGGATTGCTGTAGGTCTCAAGAGGCGGAGCATACTGCTGCATGTATCCGTTCTCGATGAGGCATACCCTGGTAGCCAGGGTCATAGCTTCCAGCTGATCGTGAGTTACGTACACGAAAGTGGAATCCGTGTCGGCGTGGAGCCTCTTGAGCTCCGTTCTCATTTCCAGTCTCAGTTTAGCATCCAGGTTGGAAAGCGGCTCGTCCATAAAGAGGACCTTGGGCTTAGGAGCCAGTGTCCTTGCAATGGCGACTCTTTGCTGCTGTCCTCCGGAAAGTTCGCTCGGATACCTCTTCTCGAACTGCTCTATCTTGAGCATCTTCAGCATCTCGTCTACTCTTTCACGGATCTTATCCTTAGGCCATTTCAGATTTTCAAGACCGAAGGCTATATTCTGATAAACGGTCATATGCGGCCAGAGAGCGTAGTTCTGGAACAGGAACCCTATATCTCTCTTCGCGGGAGATACGTTGATTCCTTTCTCGGAATCGAATACCACTTCGTCTCCAATGGTGATACGCCCTTCCGTAGGCGTCTCAAGGCCTGCTATCATTCTCAGCGTTGTCGTTTTTCCGCAGCCTGAGGGTCCAAGAAGCGTGATGAACTCACGGTCCTCTATGACCATGTTGAGATCTTCGACCGCTGAAAAATCGTCAAATCTTTTACATACGTGTTCCAATACGATTTTCGGCATTTTAGTTACCTCCTACGCCCTTATCGATGCTCGCGCCGGTCAGCTTATTGACTACGAACTGGATCACCAACACGAATACGATAATGAGCAGATTTATTGCATTGCTTGCCTGAGTGAGCCCTGTTCTGCTGTACTCCTGAAGCACGGTGGTAACAAGCGTCGTATAGCTTGCTGCCAGCAGAACGAAGAGCGACATCTCTCTCATACATGAGATGAACGGAAGCAGATATCCTGATATGAAGCTTGCTTTCTGTATCGGGAAGAGGACCTTTGTCATCCTCTTGAACCAAGGCACCCCGATGATGATGGCAGCCTCTTCTATTTCTCCGGAAAGCTGCAGCATGGCGCTGGTGCCTGTCCTGGATGCGAATGGCATGAACTTGATGGAACCTACCAGTATGAGCAGGAAGAACGATCCATCGAGCCAGGTGAATCCTTTGGTATATGACAGAGCCAGATACACGGCTCCGAAACTCATTGACGGGATCAGATAAGGAAGGAAGGCCAGGTCGGAAACCGTTGTAGCAAGCTTGGAATTTCTCTTTCTGGCTACTGCGTATCCTATGAGCAGGCCGAAAGTACCCGCAACAAGGGATACGATGACCGAAAGCAGAAGACTGCGTCCCATAGCTCTCCACATGAGTCCGCTCCTGAGGATACCTATGGTATCACCCTTATTGCTTCCTTCGAACGCTTCTGTAGAAAGCCAGTAACGGAGAGTGAAGGTCGACCAGTCTCCCGGAACTTCGAGTAGACTCTCCATCGCGAATGAGAACAGCGGCATGATTGCAAAGAAAGTAACTACTATAAGCAGAATGATAGCAACGATGATCCTTGCTTTGCCCAGTTTTACCAACGATACCTGTCCGGATTTACCTGTGACTGTTGTAAACGATCTCCTGCTTCCCGTGAACCAGTTGTTGAGTGTCAGTATCCCTATGGAGAAGAGCATCAGGATGATAGCGAGGACATAGCCCTGTCCTTTTGTGAATCCGGAATTAATGAGGCTCCTCATCTGAACGGAAATGGATATGAAGTTGTTTCCACTGTTGATACTGCTTTTGTTCAGAAAGAAAGGAACTGTGAAACTGCTGATGCTGCTTGAGAAAACAAGAAGCACAGTAGAGACCAGAGCAGGCATCACTATGGGAAGGGTTATCCTTCTAAGTATTTTGAACCTGCTCGTCTTGAGCACAGTTGCGGCTTCTTCGAGGTTGGCATCCATATTGCGCAGGATGCCTCCTATGAGTATGTATGCAAAGGGCGCGTAGTGAAGACCGAGGCTCATAGCGCAGGGGAAAAGCCCGTATACTATACGCTCGGGAACACATATGCCGGTCACGCTCTGAAGCATGCCCATGCCCGCATTCATCTCGGTATTTTTAAAGAAGTTTTCCCAGAACATAGCCATTGCCCAGCTGGGCATGATGTACGGGAATACGAATATGGTGGATATGTATTTTTTGCCCGGCAGGTCGGATCTGGTGATGAACCATGCCACTATACCGCCAAATCCCACGGCAACGGCACAGGCCAGCAAGGCCATAAGAGTCGATTGCCACAGCGGGATCCAGAATTTTATTGAGGCATAATCGAATTCCTTACTTGTAAGGAGTTCTGTCCAATGATGGAAAGTGAAATCGCCTTCGGCGGCTCCGTTTCCTATATAAATGGCTTCCTGATTGCCGTTTACCGTTAGCGAACCGATCAGAAGGGTAAACAGCGGAAGTACTACCATCAAAATCAAAAGAACAAGAAAAACCACACAGATAACGTTAGCCGGTTTGGAAAAATACGATTTCATTCTGTTGCCGAGCGGCAACCTTTGCGTATTCTTCATATTGTTCTCCTAAAAAAACAGGGGGGCTTGAAAAAGCCCCCCAATCATCACAATTTAACTATTGGGGTATAAATCAAAGGCAGTTTAATTTACACCGGACATCTGTCTCATTATGAATTTCGCAGCCGTGTTGTATGCGGAATCGAGATACGTAGTATCTTCTACTATGCACTTGGAATTCCATTCTGCAAGCGCAGGATCTCCCTCGACAGACGGGATGAGTCTGTTGGAGGAATAATATCCGAGGATGCCACCCCAGCCGGCATTGAATCCTTCTTCAGTGTGGATGTAGCGGATGAACAGGCAGGATGTGTAAGGCAGCTTAGCCGTATCGGGAATAAGCGTCCACATGTTGTAAACGAATCCGTCAAATCCTTCGACTTCCGTGTTCCAGCCTGCCGCTGTTATCGCTTTCTTGTAGTAAAGATCGCTATCTTTGTGCTCGGACTTATAGTACGGATAATCCTTGAGTTTGCAAAGTCCTGCAAAGATGATACGTCCTTCGTCGGCATAGTTGTTGATAGCCTTTACTTCTGACGTATCAGAGCTGTGCCAGTGTCCTACGTTTGCAATGAATTCAGCAACAAACTTGTATCCGATGTTCTCATAGTCATCTCCGGAAGGATCATAATCTTTTCCGAAGTAGCTCTTGTATGCACCGGTGAGTTTTTCGCATGCATCAGGTCCTGTGAGCATGATGAGGAAGTTCTGGTTTACGTCCTCAGCAAGAGGGCTCTGATAGGAAACGTTGGAAAGGCCCTTGAGCGAAACTCCGTCAACGCCCGTCATCTGCCATACGTTCTTGAGCTGCTCTGTTCCGACCTTGGTATTGTCGTACATGAACACCTTGTTGAATGTTACGCCTACGAGAGGATTCTGATCCTCTTCTGCGATCTCGATGCCCTCACCTGAGGGAACATAGCTGAGGAGGAATCCGGTGTCGATCATAGCGTTCTTGAGGAAAGAACCGTCCTGGATCATTACGAAATCTGCAATGTAACTGCCGGCTTTCTGCGCAGCCGTGAGCTTTGTCTGGTATTCAGCGCCTTTCTTAACGTTGTATGCCCATCTTCCCTGCATCCATTCGTACTTTTTCTCAAAGCCCTGGAGAGCCTTGTTTACGCCGGATGTAAGAGAGTCGGCATTGAAGGTGAGATCGGGATTTTCCTCGAGCTCTTTCTTTGCAGCAGCTTCAAGCTCTTCGGCTGACATCTTCTGAGCTGCTTCGATAGCCTGCTGTACAGAGGACTTTCCTTCATCTTCTTTCTTGCCGCCGCAGGCTGCCATTGAAAGCACCAGTACGAGAGCAAGAATGATTGCTAATACTTTTTTCATACTTTTCTCCTTTTAACTAAAACTAAAACTGAAAAATATAAATTCCATATTTAACGGCATACGCCGTACTTACCTATGCTTTTCCGTTGCTTCCGAATACTTCCGTGATCCTCTTTGCGACCATCTCGGCTACAGCCGTTCTTGCCGGTTCAAGGAAGCTTCTTCCGTCGAACTTCTCAGGTTTGAGAGCCATCTGGCGCCTTATCTCTCCGAAGTAGCAGACTCTGATATCAGTTCCGACGTTGATCTTGCACACAGCTTTTTCAGATGCTTCCCTGAGCATGTCCGTAGGAATACCTATGGCTGCGGGAAGCTGTCCGCCGTACTGGTTGAATATCTCGAGCCTATCCTGAGGAACTGAGGACGCTCCGTGAAGTACGAGAGGGAATCCGGGAAGCCTTTCCTGTATCTCTTCGAGGATGTCGAAGCGAAGCTGCGGCTTCTGACCCGGCTTGAATTTGTATGCGCCGTGGGCAGTCCCTATGGCGATGGCGAGGCTGTCTATTCCTGTTCTCTTTACGAACTCCACCGCATCATCAGGATGAGTGAATGCGCCGTATTTATCCTCTACAACGATATCATCTTCGATACCTGCGATGGCACCGAGTTCGCTCTCGACGACTACGCCTTTGGCATGGGCATATTCTACGACCTCTTTGGTGATCCTGATATTCTCTTCAAAATCATAAGCAGAAGCATCGATCATTACCGATGTAAAGCCGATATCAACGCAGTTCTTTATAATGTTCATATCCTTGCCGTGGTCAAGGTGAAGAGTGATGGGTATGTCGTATTTCTCCCCTGCTGCTCTTGCAGCTGCAACCACATACTCGGGACGCATGAACTTGTAGGCGCCTTCGCTTACAGCAATAATAACGGGAGCATTAACGGACGCAGCGCCGTCAAGTACTCCCTGCATAATATCAATATCATCTACATTGAAGGCTCCGATGGAATAATGACCTTCATAAGCTTTCTGGAACATTTCTTTCGTAGTTACGAGACTCATAAGTACCTCCTGATATCTTATATTCAATTACCTTTAAATTATATCATTACGCAGTGCAATAAAAAAGGGAAATCATGATTTCCCGAATTTATAATTATATAATTTTGCGTTTTTTTGTTGAAAAACAGGCTATTTGCCGTGTATGCTCCACCACTGACTGCTTGCGAGCTGTCTTTTTAGCCTGGTGAAATACTCTGTCTGGAAGTCGAGCCTGTCCTGCCACATCTTTTCTGCCGTTTCAGTGGCGCAGTTCGTCTTTTTCATTTTTTCCATTAATTCGAGTCTGGCATTGACGAAATCCGTTTTTTCTCCAAGCTTCATATCCCAGAAATGAGCTTTTGCGAGAACGTCGTAGATGCGAAACGCATCGAACCGGTCAATATTGTCAGCGTCGCCCACGGTCATTGCAAAGACCGTACGCTCAAACTCGAAATCAGAAACTCCGTCTACGTGTATGGCGATGGCATAGCAGATCTCTTCCGTCTCGCTGTCGCTGTAGCCAAGCCCTTTTAGGAAAGGCCTTGCCGCCGCAGCGCCTATGCGGCCGTGATTTGCATAATCATCTTTTTTCTCAAAATCATAATAATATCCGAGATCGTGAAGCAGGCACGCTATGATCATCCTCTCAGCATCCAGGCCTTCTGCAAGGGCTATCTCCTTCCCTATGTTTGCGGTCCTGTACGAATGCTCGATGCGGTATTCCATAGCTTCCGGATGCTTTTTGAAATGAGCCGATCTCGAAAGCATTTCCTTTAAGAATCCTTCAGTTTTTTCTATCCTCTGATTTCCCATTCAAAAAAAATAGTTTCTAAAATAAAAATGGAGCAGGTGAAGGGAATCGAACCCTCAACCCCAGCTTGGGAAGCTGGTGTTTTACCACTAAACTACACCTGCAGGTCATTCGACCTTTGTATTATACCCTATCGGACTTCGATCCGCTACAAGTATTTGTTATTTAGCTTTGATGAAATCTTCGTAGCCTTCAGAATATATCTTCTCTCCATCCAGGGTGACCCACATGCCGTATATATCGTTATGTGCGTTCACGAAGGCCATGCCTTCGTCCAATGGCATATTGAAGATCGCCGTTGCCAGACCGTCGCCGTAGCCGCAATCGTCGGTGATGAGAGTCACGGACTGATAGTTATGTTCGGGCATAAGACTGTCCTTGTTGATTATATGGTGATACATGACGCCATCTACTTCGTAATATCTCTGATATATACCGCTGGTGGTTATGGAATGATCAGATATCTCTATCAGATTCCCTTCGTCGTCGGTCTCAACGGCAGATGTCCAGCTGCTTCCGCCGGGTTTCAATCCTACAGCTTTTATGCTGCTGCTTCCCGCCGTTATGAGGAAACAGCCGTTACCTTCGCTTTTTATCTTTTCAACGACCAGATCTGTCGCAAAGCCCTTTGCTATAGCCCCTACGTCGAGAGACATTTCAGGATCCGCCAGATATACGGTAGAAGCTTCTCTGTCGATAACCACGTCGTTAATGTCGCAATGCTTTGCTGCTGCTCTGAGCTGTTCAATATCGGGAACGTAGGCCCTGCCCGGATCATGTTCAGCTACTTCTCTAGCTGCATGCCATATCTTAAGAACGCTGCCGAAAGCAATATTCACATTACCGTCCGTCTCCTCGTAAAGTTTCTTTCCGGATTCGATCAGATCTATGATCTCTTCCGGTACCTCTACGGGTGCCACTCCGGCATTGTCGTTTACGGTCTTGATATTTACGACGCCTTCATAACTGTTATAGATGTCGAACATCTTATGATATTTCTTGAACATCTCCTCAGCTGTGGTTTTGATCTTTGCAAATTCCTCGTCGTCATCACAGTATGCGATAACTGAGATCACAGTATCGAAAGTATCCCAGATTCCGTGGGTATACTTTTTTCTCTCGTCTTTTCCGCCGGAAGGCGCGCAGGCGCAAAGACCCGCGGCGAGACTGAGCGCAAGTAAAACAGATAATGCTTTTGTATATACGGTCTTCTTCATAACTTAGTACGTCCGGAACTTCCGCCCGGATACATATCCCAAAAGGTACATAAGGGGCTGTAGATACAGCCCCTTAGTTTTAACGAATGTTGTTCAGTATGAATCTTATCGTCTGCTGAAGTATTACCCGGTTATTACCAAGCACTTACAACAGCTTTGATGAAGTCGTCGATGTGACCCATGGAGAATCCTGCGAGCACGTCAGCGTCTGTGGACTTGCCTTCTGCTACCGGCATTGCCTTGATCTCGTCAACTGTCTTTCCTTCCATGGATTCGCCGAGGAACTCAGTCTGCTCGAACCATTCCTTGCCGATTGCGGATGCCTTGGTCATACCATAGTCATATCCCTTATTGTACTTAGAACGTACATCTTCGGGAGCGGTTACTGCGCCAGTTGCATCAACAGTGAATGTAATCTGTGAGCAGTCGATCTGTACAGCTGTGAGTTTTCCGTCAGCATCCTTTGCGGAACCGCCGACATAGATGTTGTACTGATAGCTCTCTCCGTCCTTCGGAGTGTTGTTGATAGCTGTGCCGAGCTGGATGTCAACTGCAGCGCCTGCATCTTCAAGGTGATCGAATGCGTTGGCGAGTGCTTCAGCGAAATCCGTGATGTGGATGGTGAATCCTGCAAGAACGTCAGCGTCTGTTGCGTGTGCCTGATCGTCATATGCCATCTTTGCAAGAGCCTCTTCCCTGTTCAGTCCTACAAGAACTGATGCCAGGTGATCAGCCTGCTCGAACCAATCTTTTCCGATCGGAGATGCCTTGGTCATGCCATAGTCATATCCTCTGTCTCTCTTGGTCGGGAGCTCATTGAATGTTGCAACTCCTTTTGCATCGATAGCAGCCTTCTGCTGAGATACATCGAATTCGCACTTTACGATCTTTCCATCCTTGTCAACAAGAATGATCGCATATGTGGCGTCGAGCTGTGCATTGCCAGCTGCATCTGCTGTTGCGCTTGTAGCGGTCGTTGCGTTTGATACGCCGAGTCCGAACTGGAATGTTTCAGGCTCCTTCTTTCCGCCGCCGCAAGCTGCCAGGCAAAATACCATTACCATGGCAAGAGCGATTGCTAATACTTTCTTCATTTTCTTTCCTCCTGTAATTGAAACGTTTCAATAACAATCTACTACTGTATGATCAAATCTCCTGTGTTGGGAGACTGAACCAACTGATTATTTCTTAGCCTGTTCAACGCACTTCTGAACGGCTTCCATGACAGCCTGGGAAGTGTATGTCGCACCTGAGCACGCATCTACCCCATAAGTCTGCCACTTGAGTATATCCGGTATGACTGTCTCCTGGACCTCTGCGACACGTTCGTCACCGTATTCAGATCTTGCGAAATCTGTGACCTTGACTTCCGTTATGGCAGTCTCACTGAACGTTACTTCAACTTTTACGTCTTCATAGAATCCCTTTGCGCTTGCGCTGTATGTTCCCGGATTATAGCTGTATTCAAGAGGAACGGGATCTTCGTGTACCGGCGGCTGTACTATCTCTTCTTTGCCTGCTGCCTGATTCATGCAGCTTATGACAGCATTCTTTATTCCGTCGGAAGTCTTGGTCGCGCCTGATACCGCATCGACGTAAGGCGAATTGGTCGTTATGATCTTGACAGGGATCTGCTCGATGGCAGGTTCGCATATTCCCGAAGTCTCATGATGTTCTATGACTTCCACCGACAGGATGCTGTCCTCGCTGAAATCCACCTTGACCCAAAGTCCTTCAGCATTTCCGGTAGCCGTACCGTAATAGGTTCCGGGCGTATATGAAAGAGCCTCCTTCTTAGTGGCTGCGCCTATACCGAACACGAGTGCGATCGATATAACAAGTATTATAAAAGTATTTCTTAATTGTGTTTTAATCATTTCGATCATCCTTTGCTACAAAATTATACAGATTGATTATACCACCAAATAGTATATTAGTCACCTTATTATTGAAATTCTTTTTTGTTGAAATTCCAAGCTTTTTTGGCACTTTTATACAGTAAGAAAAAGGTAAAAACAGCCGGCGGAAACACGGTCCCGCCGGCATGATTTGTCAATGTTTTTTACAAATCAGTTCAATCGACTTTTTCAATGTCAGCTCCCAGATTCTTGAGCTTGCGAACAAAGTCTTCGTATCCTCTTTCTATATGATAGATGTTGGTAACTTCGGTCGTACCCGTCGCGACCAGCCCCGCGATCACCAATGCGGCGCCTGCTCTGAGGTCTGTGGCCATAACAGATGCGCCTTCGAGAGGTCTCTGGTTTCCGGGCACTATGGCCGTTCGTCCGTCCACTCTTATATTAGCTCCCATTCTGTTGAGCTCGTTCGCATGCATCAGTCTGTTTTCAAACAGAGTCTCGTTGATCCTGCTTTGGCCGTCGACTGTGGTCAGGAGTGTCATTATCGGAGCCTGCGCATCCGTCGGGAAGCCAGGATACGGCAGCGTTTTTATATTCGTAGCCTTAAGGTGGTTTTTATCTCCCCTTACTCTAAGACCTTCCGGTTCGTCGGAAATATCCACTCCGCACTCTATGAGCTTGGCTATGATAGGTCTTACATGATCGGGTATACAGTTCTTGATTAGTATGTTCCCTCTCGTGGTAGCTGCTGCGATCATGAAGGTGGCAGTCTCGATCCTGTCCGGGATGACTGCATATCTTGTGCCGTGGAGTTTGTCGACACCGGTGATCCTGATAGTATCCGTTCCTGCTCCCTTGATCTGTGCTCCCATACTGTTAAGGAAATTTGCAAGGTCAACGATCTCCGGCTCTTCGGCTGCGTTCTCGATGGTCGTTTCACCCTCTGCAAGAGTCGCCGCCATCATGATGTTCTCCGTAGCGCCAACGCTGGGGAAATCGAGATAAACAAGAGCGCCTTTAAGTTTATCGGCGTTGGCATTTACCTCTCCGTCCGAAGTCACGACTCTCGCTCCGAGCATCCTTATGCCCTTGGTATGCAGGTCAACAGGTCTTTCTCCTATGGCGCATCCTCCCGGAAGAGCGATGTTCACCTTGCCCATTCTGGCAAGGAGCGGTCCCATGATGAAGAAAGATGCTCTTTCCTTTTTGACAAGATCATAGGGCACTACCGATTTATCTACCGTCGAGCCGTCTACGGTGATGACGTGACGCTCGTAGTCTTCCGTGACCGTAGCTCCCACTGCGCGGAGTATCTCGCACATCACCTCCACATCCGAAAGGTGCGGAGTATCGTGTATCTCGCATACGCCGTCGGTAAGCACTGTTGCCGCCAGGATGGGAAGAGTAGCGTTCTTAGCGCCGGAAATCTCAACTTCGCCGTGAAGGGGCGCTGATTGTTTTATGATGTATTTAGACATATAAAATCTCCGAATATGTTTATTATTTGTTCAAAGCCAAAGGTAATTATAAAGTAAGATGTACGCTTTGTCAAAAAAACATAAAAAGAGCGGAATTATTGTAAATTAAGCATTTCTCGGACTTGAATTCACTTGTCAATCCCCTTTTATTGTTGCATAATAACTTTAATGGAGGTGTAAATATGAGCGAACCATTGACAATTAGTTTCACTATTCAAGATGTGCTCATATGTATCCTGCTGACAGTTGCCATCATAGCTTTGGTCCTGCTGATAAAACTTATGAAAAAGTTCTCGAAATCGGCTGAGGAATTGAACAAAACGCTGGAAAAGGCAAACAACGCACTTGATGATGCCAAGATTGTTTTACGGGATGCGACAGAGATCGTCGAAAAGACGAAAGAAACTACCAATATAGCCAATATGAGTATCAGAAAAGCGTCGCGGTCAGTATCGAATTTTGCCGACGTCGTATCGGCAAACAAAAGTAAGATTTCTGCGTTTACGGGTCTAGTGAATGCGGGTGCCAGTTTGGCTTCCCTCTTCGATGACAGCAAAACCAGAACCAGAACAAGGAGGGAGTAATGAAGTCAACAGGTATAGTCAGAAAATTGGACCAGCTGGGCAGGATAGTCATCCCGAAAGAGCTTCGCACAACTTTCGACATCAAAGAAACTGATCCAATCGAGATCTTCGTAGACGGTACGGATATCGTTCTTCGCAAGTATCAGAAATCATGCGTTTTCTGCGGTGAATCAGATGGTCTCGTCGAATTCGGCGGTAAAGTCGTTTGTGCAGACTGTCTCAAAAAGATCAAAAAACTTTAATATTATTGATTATGTAAGAAAAACCTTTTCCTCCAGGGGAAAAGGTTTTTTATTTCTACATATTCTTTCACGTTCAATCCTCGAGGGCTGCAAGTTCCTCCTCCGTAAGCTTCGTGAGATCGATATCGTCGTTGACTTTTTTCGGATTCCTGTTTTTCTTCTGGAATTCCTTTCTTTCCTTCTTTGGATCTCTTTTGATCTCTTCCTTTTTGTAAGTGTAATACTCGGAAGAAAGTTTTGCCTGCCCGTCTTCTTTTGCTTCTTCGAGAACCAGTCTGGTCTTGATCCTGTTCTCAAGTATGTTGACGTCGTATACCACGGCGGGACCGTCAATGGTAGATATCCTTTCTCCCATTTCCGGCATACCCTTCTTCAGATCCACATAGGTATCGTTCTCGTACTGGAGGCAGCACATGAGCCTTCCGCATATGCCCGATATCTTGGTGGGGTTAAGAGAAAGGTTCTGATTCTTAGCCATCTTTATGGAGACCGTATTGAAATCCCTCATCCATGAGTGGCAGCAAAGTTCGCGTCCGCACGGACCTATTCCGCCCATCATCTTGGTCTCGTCTCTTACCCCGATCTGACGAAGTTCTATCCTCATCTTGAAAGCCGCCGCAAGGTCTTTGACCAGTTCTCTGAAATCTACCCTTCCGTCCGCAGTGAAATAGAAGATGACCTTGCTGTTATCGAAAGTATATTCAACGTCTACAAGTTTCATCTCGAGTTTTCTCGCGTCTATTTTTTCCTGGCATATCTCGAGGGCTTTTTCCCGTTTCGCTATATTTTCCGCATTCTTTCTGCGGTCTTCTTCATCGGCTTTGCGGATTATCGGCTTAAGGGGCTGCACCACTTCGTTATCTTCCACTTCGGTTACTTCAAATGCCACGATACCGAGTTCTATGCCCCTGGCTGTCTCCACTATTACTTCTTCCCCGGCCTTGAGCGAAAAATCCAAAGGATCGAAATAATAGGTCTTCCCTGCCGTTCTGAATTTTACTCCTACTACTTTTGTCATATTCCTCCTGTCTACACTCTCAGACAAAACTGCTTAAGTGTATATGGTACGCTTTGTCCCTGTAATATATATTTCCTGGCTGTTTCCAGTTGTGTAATGGCTGCAGCCTTATTCATATCGCCTTTCAACATGCCCTCTTCGAGCCTGTCCTCCAGCACGTCCAGAAATGTAAGCGCACTGGTCCTGATGTTATCCTTGTCGCTGAGTATCCCCTGGATAACAGCCTTCTTTTTGTAATAACACGGCTTTCCGCAGACAAGCTGCGAAAAGGCTTCGGCGGTCTTTAGCATCTCCTCGCCGGCTTCCGTTTTTTCCTCTTCCAGATGAAAGGTGCTGCATCTCGATCTGATAGTCGAAAGAAGAGCGTCCTCTCTTTCCGCAAGCAATATATACACTACCTGCGAAACCGGTTCCTCTATTCCCTTCAGAAGTTTGTTCTGGGAGATCTCGTTCATGAGATGCGCATCCTTTATGAGAACGGCATACTTATCTCCGAAGGGCTTGTATTCCGTCCTTGCAAGAAGATCCAGTATCTGCTCTTTTACTATGGACTCCCTGTCCGGAGCCTTCTCCACGACTATAAAGTCCTCATGGTTCCCGTGCTGGAATTTCCTGTGGGATACCTCGTCACTGCAGAGCACTCTTTCGGCGAGCCACATACCGGCTTCCTCCCTGGAGGCGCTGTTGCCACCGCAAAGAAGAAAGGCGTGTCCCGTCCTTTCGGATCCAATCATTTTTTCGATCTGAAGAATAATCTTACTGTTCTTCATGGTCTTTAGCGTACTCTTCGAATCTTCCCTTTATATCTT
This sequence comes from Bacillota bacterium, assembly GCA_017432725.1. GTDB lineage: Bacteria > Bacillota > Clostridia > Peptostreptococcales > Anaerovoracaceae > RUG13409. Next base: position 1,306 of record JAFRIQ010000009.1, on the reverse strand, counting down.
CAAATACATCTTCGATGCTTCCTGATGCATCTATTATCACGAATCTTCCCGGGTATATTTTCGCAAGTTCCATATACCCTTCATAAACCGTACGGTGGAAGTCAAGACTTTCTTTCTCGAGCCTGTCCAGTTTATTCCTGTGTTCCGCTCTCTTTATTCCTTCCTCTGCGGATATGTCGAGAAAGAAAGTAATATCCGGCTGCGTTCCTGCCACGGCGTATTCGTTTATCGTTCTAATCTTATCTCCCAGATGTCTTCCGTATCCCTGGTAGGCTATGGAAGAGTCCATGAATCTGTCGGTAAGAACTACTTTACCTTCGTCAAGAGACGGCTTTATGATCTGCGCGACGTGCTGAGCTCTTGCCGCTGCATACAGAAGAGCTTCCGTCATACCGTCCATTTCTTTGTTTTCCGGATCCAGTATGATCTCCCTTATCTTTTCGGATATGGCTGTGCCGCCGGGTTCTCTCGTCATAACGACTGAATAACCTTTTTCCTCAAGGTATGAAGAAAGAAGCTTTATCTGCGTGGTTTTTCCGCTTCCGTCCGGTCCTTCAAAAGATATAAAAATGCCTTTCATTTATCTGCCGTCCTGATATTTACGTTTGTATGAGATCTCGAAAAGCTGTCTTTCGAAGTCAGCTTGTTCCTTCTTCTTCTGCATCTCATCAAGCTCTTTATTTATGGTTTTATTGATCTTTGCAAGGCGCACGATGAACACTATGCCTATCACTGCAACGGGAAGGCATATGATTATCCAGAATGCGTATTTTGCAAATATATCGACCATACTCTTAAGTATAACATAAAAAGATGGCCTTTAAGGCCACCTTTGCAAAAAAAGAAGCCGCGACTTCCTACTTTCCCAGGTCGCTTCCAACCAAGTATCATCGGCGATGAAGAGCTTAACTACTGTGTTCGAGATGGGAACAGGTGTAACCTCTTCGCTATAGTCACGGCATAAGGTTTATGTACCTTCAAAACCGAACAATGCGATCAAAGTCCTGATTACTTTAACCATTGGTCAAGTGTTCGACCTATTAGTATCGGTCAGCTGAATGCATCACTGCACTTACACCTCCGACCTATCAACGTGATAGTCTCTCACGGGTCTTATCTCAAAGAGAAGGAAATCTGTTCTTGTGGGGGGCTTCGCACTTAGATGCTTTCAGCGCTTATCCCTTCCATAGGTAGCTACCCAGCGATGCCCTTGGCAGAACAACTGGTGCACCAGAGCTATGTCCATCCCGGTCCTCTCGTACTAAGGACAGCTCCACTCAAATTTCCGACGCTCACAGCGGATAGG
>JAFRIQ010000008.1 GCA_017432725.1 Bacillota bacterium | reverse complement strand
AGCGCTCCGCTCCAGGCGAAGATGGTAGCGACCGGGTTCGTGCTGGTCTTTTCCCCCTTCAGGTAGCGGTAGTAATGCCTTGTAACGGTGCCGTGAGCCGCTTCGTACTCATATTTGCCGTCCGCCGATACCAGTACGGAGGTCATCATCGCCAGCGATCCGAAGGCGGTGGCGATCATATCGCTCATCACGTCTCCGTCGTAGTTCTTGCATGCCCACACGAATCCGCCTTCGGAACGTATGACGCGGGCTACGGCGTCGTCGATGAGGGTGTAGAAATAATGGATCCCGAGGCGCTCAAAATCAGCGGCAAAAGCTTTGTACTCTTCTTCAAAGATCTCCTTGAACCGGCCGTCGTACTGCTTGGAGATGGTGTCCTTCGTTGAGAACCACAGATCCTGTGCAGAGTCTACGGCATATCGGAAGCAGGAGCGGGCGAAGTCGCGGATGCTGCTGTCCAGATTGTGCTGTCCCTGAAAGACCGCCGGACCGTCCGTCTTCTGGACGACGGCTTCCTTCACCGTGCCGTCCTCACCCTCGAAGACGAGTTTGCACACGCCGGGGACGTTTGCGGTGATCTCCACCGCCTTATAGATGTCTCCGTAGGCGTGTCTCGCGATGGTGATGGGCTTCTTCCAGCAGTTCACTACAGGGCGGATCCTGTCGGTGAGAATGGGAGTGCGGAATACGGTGCCGCCCAGGATGGAACGGATGGTGGCGTTGGGGGATTTCCACATTTCGGTGAGTTCGGGGTACTCCTCCATGCGCTGCTTGTTCGGTGTGATGGTGGCGCAATTGACCGCAACACCGTATTCTCTCGTTGCGTGTGCTGCGTCGGCGGTCACCTGGTCCTTTGTGGCGTTCCGGTTCAGAAGACCCAGGTCATAATAGACCGTCTTGAGATCCACGAAGGGGAGGATCAGTTTTTCCTTGATCTCCTTCCAGATGATCCTTGTCATCTCATCTCCGTCCATCTCCACGATGGGGGTGGTCATTTTGATCTTATCCATCAATCAATCCTTTCCGTATCCTGCAGCGTAATAGTTGATGAGGCAGCCCTCGGTGAGGATCAGCCGTTCATCGGAGGTCAGCCCGCTGCATGTCAGCGTGATCTTTTCGATTTTTCCGTTTTTCATCAGCGTTCCTTCGAAGGTCTCTTCACATCTGAGAAGCTTTTCCCTTATATCCGGGACGTAGAGCCAGTCGCCGTCTTCCGGCAGGACGGAAGCGTCCCTGGAGACGGTGAAGGGGACGATCCCCCAGTTGATACAGTTGGAACGGTATCTCTTGGTGGCGTATTCGAAGCAGAGGTTGGCGAAGCCGCCTAGGACTTTCTGGCAGGAAGCGGCCTGCTCTCTCGCGGATCCGTCGCCGGGTTTCTTCGCGAAGATCGCGCTGCCCACCGTTGTGCAGGAAAGATCCGCGCCGGCCAGATCGGCCGCAGCCTTCAGCTCATCGCGGCAGATCCCATTCTCCCGGTCTTCTTCCATGGACCGGACCGCCTTGGAGCGGGAAACATACTCCGGTACTCTTCTTGAAAGTGCGAACTCGGAGAGTTTCAGCGGGTTGGAGCGGTAGCTGGATGTCTCCCCGGAGGGGATCAGCTCGTCCGTCGTGGTGACATCGTCACGGATATCGGCGCAGAAGCGGACCAGAAGATCCTTTTCCAGTTTCGGCATGACCGGCCAGTCTGCGATATTGGGACCGTACACCAGTTCGGCGTCCGGATCTGCCTTCCCGAATCCTTCGTACACTCTCTTCTCATAGATGGTGTTGTCGTAGTGATAGACATTCGGCGTGAGGTCATATTCCACATCGGTGGCAGCAGTGAGGATGCCTCCGTTGGCCGCGGTGGCTGCGATGGATCTCGCGTCCATGAGCGCCACTGCCGCGATCTGTCCGTCTCCGGGGCGGGAACCTTCCCGGTTGGGGAAATTCCGTGTTGCGTGACGGATGGAGAGGGCGTTGTTGGCCGGGGTATCTCCCGCGCCGAAGCATGGTCCGCAGAAGCAGGGTTTGATCACCGCTCCGGCATCCATCAGGTCAGCGGCGATGCCGTCCTTCACGACAGCGCGGTTGACGGGGGCGGATGACGGGTATACGGAGAGGGAGAACTCACCGTTCCCGGTGGACTTTCCCCGGAGAATGTCCGCTGCGGCGGACAGGTTCTCATACATGCCGCCTGAGCATCCGACTATGACTCCTTGGTCGCAGCAGACCTTGCCTTTCTTTATAGAGCTGCTTATAAGGTCAAGGTTCGCTTTTCCTCCGAGGATCTTGTTGCAATCGTCCTGTACTTCCTTGAGTATTCTCATGGGGTCTTTCTGGAGCTGGCGTATCGTATATGCCTTAGACGGGTGGAAGGGCATCGCTATCATGCACTCGGCACTGTTGAGCTCTATCATGACAGCGCGGTCGTAGTATGCGCCTTCTGATATACGAAGCTCTTTGTAATCTTCAGGTCTTCCGACGTTTTCGTAGTAGTCCTTTACCTTACCGTCTGTCTCCCAGATGCTCGAAAGACAGCTGGTTTCAGTGGTCATGACATCTATCCCTATGCGGAAGTCCATGGACAGGGCTTCGATGCCCGGCCCCGCGAATTCCAGAATTCTGTTTTTCACGAAGCCGTCCGGGAAGGTCTGGGCTACAAGGTCTATGGCTATATCGTGAGGACCTACGCCGTGAGGCACTTTTCCCGTCACCCATACGAGCACGACTTCAGGCTCGTCTATATCCCAGGTGTTGCCGAGAAGCTGCTTTGCCAGTTCTCCGCCTCCTTCGCCCACGCCCATACAGCCGTAGCAACCGTATCTCGTGTGTGAGTCTGAACCAAGGATCATGCCCCCGCATTTTGCCATCTTTTCTCTGGCGAACTGGTGTATGACTGCCAGATTGGGAGGCACGTATATGCCTCCGTATTTCATTGCTGCCGAAAGCCCGAAGGCGTGGTCGTCTTCATTTATGGTCCCGCCTACGGCGCAGAGGCTGTTGTGACAGTTTGTCAGAGCGTAGGGAAGGGGAAACTCCTTCATGCCCGATGCTCTTGCGGTCTGTATGACTCCGACGTAGGTGATATCGTGGGATATCATGGAGTCGAAGGCTATCTTCATCTTGCCTTCATTTCTGTTTTTCTGATGCGCTCTGAGTATCCGGTAGGCAATGGTCTTTTCTCTGCCTGAAGGATCAAGAGAGGGGCACTTTACGGGATGTCCGTCTTTTATAACGACGGGGCTGTTTATAGTCTTTATGCCTGGCATTTACTCTTTCCTCTCTTTGCTCTGCTGTTTCATTCTTTTTTCGGCGGCACAGATGTGCTTGTGCATTGCGTCGAAAGCAGCCTTGTCATCGCGGGCTTTTATAGCCTTCAGAATGGCTTTGTGCTCTTCAACTGACAAGTATGCTCTGCCCTTATCAGATACGGATACTTCTCTGTATTTCTGCAGCTTCTTATGAAGAGGCTCCAGCACGTCGAAATATATGGCGCTTCCGCTGTATTTGTATATCTTCTGGTGGAAGTCGCTGTCGCATTCTCTCACTTTTTCGGAGTTGTTCTTCTCCGCATAATAGCTTTGAAGGTCAACTATCTCAGCAAGTTCTGCTATCTGTTCGTCCGTTATGTTCCTTGCGCAGGCAGCAGTCGCATTGCTTTCCACTTCTCTGCGAATGCTGTAGATTATGGCGGCGTCTTCGTCGCTCACTCCCAGGACCATAGCACCCTTTGAACTTTCCTCGACTATGTGGTCGTATTTGAGTCTGGTGAAGGCTTCGTGGACAGGAGTGCGGCTAACGCCGAGCATCTCGCATACCGCAGGCTCAGTGAGTATATCCCCGCGCTTGTATACGCCTGCATATATGTCGTTTTCCAGTCTTTCATAAATCTGATCTGCCAGGGATACTGGTCTGTTAAGTATCATATCGTTTCTCCATTGAGTTTTCCGCCTGAGAGTTCATATATTTTCTCTTCCAGTTCGTGAGGCGAGAGGGTTGTCTGCCTTCCGCCTGCATACTCTTCATCTATCCAGACGAGCAGCTTGTCGACCATAGGATCTCTCTTGTCTATCATGTCGCTGCCCTTGAGTTTGTAGTTGCCGTTTATCCAGTAGGCTATGCCGGCTCTTCCGGAATTCTTGCCTATCTGTACCGAGGGCTTCGTATTGAGTATCTTTCCCGTGTCGAAGATGCTGTAAATCCTCTCGTCCTTCATCATGCCGTCTGCGTGTATGCCGGCTCTTGTCATGTTGAAGTTCTTTCCGACGAAAGGCGTCATGGGCGGGATCTTGTAGCCTATCTCTTTTTCGAAGTAATCGGCTATCTCGGTTATGACCGTCGGGTCCATGCCGTCCAGGGAGCCTCTCAGGGAGGCGTATTCTATGACCATGGCTTCAAGAGGTATGTTGCCCGTCCTTTCGCCTATGCCCAGGAGGGAACAGTTAACGGAGCTTGCTCCGTAGAGCCATGCGGTGCTGGCGTTGGATACCGCTTTATAGAAGTCGTTGTGTCCGTGCCACTCCAGCCATTCGCTGGGCACGTCGGAGTAGTGCTGGAGTCCGTATATTATTCCCGGTACGCTCCTTGGCAGGGCTACTTCAGTATACGGCACTCCGAGACCCATGGTGTCGCAGGCTCTGATCTTGACAGGTATGCCTGCCTGCCTCGAAAGCTCCATGAGTTCGTTCACGAAGGGTACCACGAAGCCGTAGAAGTCTGCTCTTGTTATGTCTTCAAGATGGCATCTTGGCACAACGCCCGCATCGAAGGCCATCTTAACGGTAGAGAGGTACTGGTCCATGGCCTGTTTTCTCGTAAGGCCCAGCTTGTTGAATATGTGGTAGTCGCTGCAGGATACCAGTATTCCGGTCTCTGCTATGTTCAGATCTTTGACCAGTTTGAAGTCTTCTTTTGTAGCTCTGATCCATGTGGTTATCTCGGGGAATTTGAGTCCCAGATCCATGCATTCCGCTATAGCCTGTCTGTCCTTTTCGCTGTAAACGAAAAACTCTGACTGACGTATGATGCCGAAAGGCCCGCCCAGTTTGCTCATGAGCCTGAATAGGTCAACTATCTGCTTTACGCTGTAGGGCTCCACGGACTGCTGACCGTCTCTGAACGTAGTGTCTGTGATCCATATCTCAGCAGGCATTCCCATAGGGGAACGCCTCTGGTTGAATGTGACCTTCGGGACTTCAGTGAAACTGAAAAGTTCCTCATATAGGTTGGGCTTTTCGATGTCCTGAAGACTGTACTTGTAGCTCTTCTGTTCAAGAAGGTTGGTTTTGTTGGAAAGTTCTATCATAGAGAATACCTCCATTAAGATATACAAGCATTTGTGCATGCATAAATACATTATATTCATATATCTGTATATTGCAAGCAATATATCGCTTTTTGCTCGTTCAAAGCGGCTTGGAATTGAAGCCGCTTCTGTTTTTTTGTATAATACTAGGAGATATTTATATTAAGTATCTAAAAGTTGAATACAGAAAGCGGTAAATCATCATGTCGAACAGAGTTATAACCATAAGCCGTGAATTCGGAAGCGGCGGAAGAACCATAGGAAGAAAAGTAGCGGAAAAACTCGGAATTCCGTGCTATGATGCGGAACTCGTCCAGAAAATTGCAGAGGAAAGCGGATATACGGCTGAGTATGTCGAAGAAGAAAGCGAACACACGGAAGGAAGCTGGCTTTCGACAGTACTTTCCGACAGATCAATGGGTCTTACAAACCAGGACAAGCTTTGGACCATTCAGAGCAAAGTGATCATCGAACTTGCGGAAAAAGGGCCGTGCGTCATCGTAGGAAGATGCGCAGACTATGTTCTGAGAGACAAAGCTGACTGTCTGAACGTATTCATCCACGCAAGCCTTGAAAAACGTGCCGAACGTATAGTAAAGGAATACGGTGAAACAGACGATACTCCCGAAGAACGCGTTAAAGACAAAGATAAGAGAAGAGCAGCATATCACCGTTTCTACACCGATATGAAATGGGGAGATGCAAAGAATTATGATATCTGTCTCAACAGCGGCGAACTTGGCATCGATAAATGCGTAGAACTGATCTGCAGCCTGTATTGACACATATTTCACTACGGAGGTAATCAGTGTCCGATTATCAGAAATACATACGTAATTTTTCTATAATAGCCCATATAGACCACGGTAAATCTACCCTGGCTGACAGACTCATCGAAAGCACCGGAACCGTCGCTCACAGAGACATGAAGGAACAGTTCCTCGATAATATGGATCTTGAGCGGGAAAGGGGCATTACTATCAAGCTTCAGACAACGAGGCTTGTTTATGATGCAAAAGACGGTAATGAATACATATTCAATCTCATAGACACCCCCGGTCACGTAGACTTCAATTACGAAGTCTCCAGAAGCCTTGCAGCCTGCGAGGGCGCAGTGCTTGTAGTCGATTCGACTCAGGGCGTCGAAGCGCAGACTCTCGCTAACGTCTATCTGGCGCTCGACGAGGACCTTGAAATAGTGCCTGTCCTCAACAAGATAGACCTTGCGTCTTCCCATCCTGAGGAAGTCAAGGAAGAGATAGAGGACATCATAGGGCTCGACGCTTCGGATGCGCCTCTCATCTCCGCAAAGGAAGGGATAAATATCGACCAGGTGCTTGAAGCCATCGTCGAGAAGGTCCCGGCTCCTACCGGAGATCCTGACGCGCCTTTGAAAGCGCTCATATTCGATTCGTATTACGATAATTACAAAGGCGTGGTCATATATACCCGTATATTCGACGGCAGCGTAAAGCAGGGCGATACCATACTCCTTATGAATACCGGCAAGAAGTACGAAGTCACGGAAGTCGGAGTCAACGCTCCTTATCAGACTCCTGTGGCAGAACTTTCAGCCGGTTCGGTAGGATATATATGCGCCAGCATAAAACAGGTAAAAGACGCCAGGGTCGGAGACACTATCACTCTCGCATCGAATCCATGCAAGGAACATCTTCCCGGCTACAAGAAAGTGCAGCCCATGGTCTACTGTGGTATATATCCTACTCCTGACGAAAAATATGAAAACGTAAAGGACTGTCTCGAAAAGCTTCAGGTCAACGATGCGGCTCTTACTTTCGAGCCGGAAACGTCCCAGGCTCTCGGTTACGGTTTCAGATGCGGATTCCTTGGGCTTCTGCATATGGAGATCATAGTAGAAAGACTGGAAAGAGAGTTCGATCTCGAGATAATAACGACGGCTCCGTCCGTTATTTACAAGATAGTCAATCATGACGGCTCAGAATATTTCATAGAGAACCCGAGCAATCTTCCTGATCCCACGAAATTCGATCATATAGAGGAACCCATGGTCAAGGCGACAATCATGGTACCTAAGGATTACGTGGGTTCCATAATGGAACTGTGCCAGAACAGAAGAGGCGTCATGGAGCATATGGAATATATAACCGCGGACCGTGTCGGTCTTCACTATATGCTTCCGCTCAATGAAGTCATCTATGACTTTTTCGACGCTCTCAAATCCAAAACGAGAGGTTACGGTTCCCTGGATTATGAGTTCGATCATTACGAAAAGAGCAATCTGGTAAAACTTGATATACTTCTCAACAAGGAGATAGTGGATGCTTTCTCCATGATAGTGCATGAATCAGAAAGCTATGAAAGGGGTAAGTTCGTCTGTGAAAAGCTGAAGGAAGTCATCCCCATGCATCAGTTCGAAGTGCCTATCCAGGCAGCCATAGGGCAGAAGATCATAGCGAGGGAGACCATAAGGGCTTACAGAAAAGACGTTCTTGCCAAATGCTACGGAGGAGATATTTCAAGAAAGAAAAAGCTTCTCGAAAAGCAGAAGGAAGGAAAGAAGAGGATGCGCCAGTTCGGTTCAGTCGAAGTGCCTCAGGAAGCTTTCACTGCAGTACTCAAATACGACGAGGGCAAGAAATAGATGGCTGAGACTCTGGGCATTTACGTACATATCCCGTATTGCCTTAAAAAATGCAGCTACTGCGATTTCGTTTCTTTTCCAAAAGACGGAGATCTCGATCTGTCTCCCGACGAATACGCATACAGGGTATGCAGGGAGATCGAAGACACAAGCGGGGATATAAAGGACGGATATACCGTCGATACCGTATATTTCGGAGGAGGAACGCCCAGCTGCATCGGTACGGATATGATAGGACGCATACTTCTTTGTCTGAAGAAAACGTTCAAGATCTCCCGGGATGCAGAGATAAGCATAGAAATCAATCCCGAGACTGTGACAGTGGAAAAAGCAGAGAATCTGCGTTTCCTCGGCTTCAACAGGGTGTCGATGGGAGTACAGAGTCTAAACGACGAAATACTATCAAAACTCGGAAGGGTACACAATTCGGAAAAAGCCCTTGAAGCTTACAGGATATTGAGGAATGCAGGATTCAGGAACATAAACCTGGACCTTATGTTCGGAGTACCGGGCCAGACCCTTGGTATATGGAAAGATACTCTTGAGAAGATCATAGAACTCGGGCCTGAACACATCTCCTTCTACAGTCTCCAGATCGAAGAAGGGACGCCGTTCTATGAGGAATACAGGAACGGAGACCTTGAGATCCCTTCCTGGAAGGAAAACAGGGAGATGTACAGCTGCGCTCTTGAAATGCTTAAAAGCGCAGGGTACGTACATTACGAAATATCCAATGCATCGAAGCCCGGCTTCGAATGCAGACATAACTATAAATACTGGACGATGAAACCCTATCTGGGATTCGGTACTTCAGCTCATTCATATATATACGATAAACGTTTCTTCAATACCGGCGAGCTTGAGTACACGCGCGTTTTTGAAGAATCAGAAGATGAAGAACAGGAACTCCTGGACCGTATGGGGGATTTCGTGTTCACAGAGCTGAGACTGATAGAAGGTATCGATACCGTGCAGTTTAGAGAACTGTTCGGTAGATCATTCGAAGATGTTTTCGGAAAAATTTTAGTTTCAGAAAATATGCTTCCGTATCTCGAAATACGCAGGTCCGGGAGTGGGGATATTGAGAGGCTTGCTCTGAGCCGTAAAGGTTTAGACAATACAAATCCGGTTATGCAGCGTTTCATCGAAACGCTTTACGAATAGGAAAGAGGTTTACTATGGCAAAATACGTACTCGCTCTCGACGAGGGCACCACAAGCTGCAGATGCATACTTTTTGACAAGCAGGGCAATCAGATCTCAGTTGCTCAAAAGGAATTCACCCAATATTTCCCGAAACCCGGCTGGGTCGAGCATGACGCTATGGAAATATGGTCGACTCAGGTAGGCGTTGCCAGAGAAGCTATGCTCAAGATAAACGCAAAACCTGAAGATATAGCCGGTATCGGTATCACAGACCAGAGAGAAACGACTATCGTATGGGACAAGAAAACAGGAATGCCCATATACAATGCGATAGTGTGGCAATGCAGACGTACAGCGGAATATTGCGACAGCCTTACAGCACAAGGTTATTCGGATATGATAAAGGCGAAGACAGGTCTTCTCATAGACCCGTATTTCTCCGGAACGAAACTTCGCTGGATACTTGAAAACGTTGAAGGTGCAAGAGAAAGAGCGGAGAAGGGAGAACTTCTCTTCGGTACCATAGATACGTGGCTCATTTGGAACCTTACCGGCGGCAAAGTCCACGTTACAGACTACTCCAATGCATCCAGAACAATGATGTTCAACATCCATACTCTGGAATGGGATGATGAGATACTCAAGATACTCGATATTCCGAGATGCATGCTTCCTGAACCGAAACCCAGCAGCTATATTTACGGATATACCGATCCTTCGATAACAGGAGGAGAGATACCCATTTCTGGAGCAGCGGGAGACCAGCAGTGCGCTCTGTTCGGTCAGACCTGTTTCGGAGCGGGCTCTGCGAAGAATACCTACGGCACAGGCGGATTCCTGCTTATGAATACAGGAAACAAGCCCATAGAGTCGAAAAACGGCCTTGTAACGACCATTGCATGGGGACTCGACGGAAAGGTAACCTACGCTCTTGAAGGATCCATATTTGTTGCAGGAGCTGCCATCCAGTGGCTCAGAGATGAGATGGGACTTCTCAAGACCGCGCCTGAATCCGAAGAAGCAGCCCTTAAAGTTCCTGACACTGACGGCGTATACATGGTCCCGGCGTTCGTAGGGCTCGGTGCCCCGTATTGGGATCCTTATGCAAGAGGAATAATCTGCGGGATCACAAGAGGAACTACTGCAAATCATGTGATACGTGCGACCCTTGAATCCCTCGCATATCAGACCTGTGACGTACTCACAGCAATGGAACAGGACAGCGGTATAAAGCTGCACTCCCTCAAGGTCGACGGAGGAGCATCAGCAAACAACTTCCTTATGCAGTTCCAGGCCGATATGATCGGAACAGAGGTAAAGAGACCTACCTGCATAGAAACGACAGCCTTAGGCGCTGCCTATCTCGCAGGCCTTGCGACAGGCTTCTGGGAGAATCTTCAGGATGTTCAGAACAACTGGAGCGTCAGCGGATCTTTCGTTCCCAAGATGTCAGAGAAGGAAAGAAAAGAGAAGCTTGACGGCTGGCATAAGGCAGTTGAAAGGACCAGATAACTAATACATGATATATTCTTATAAAGGAGGAACACTATGGAAAGAGTCTACAAGTTTTTAAAGAATTGCGGAACTTACTATCTTGCAACTGTTGACGGAGACCAGGCAAGAGTAAGGCCGTTCGGTACCATCGATATGTTCGACGGAGGACTGTATATCCAGACCGGACGCAAAAAAGATGTAGCAAAACAGATATTCGCAAATCCAAAGATCGAGATCTGTGCTTTCGACGGGAAAAGCTGGCTGAGAATAAGCGCAAAAGCCATTGCTGATGAAAGAGTCGAAGCAAAGAAGCATATGCTTGACGAATATCCGGATCTCAGAGCGATGTATAACGAGAATGATGACAATACGGTAGTTTTCAGACTTACAGAAGCAACTGCCGTCCACAGCTCTTTCACGGAGCCTCCAAGAACGCTCACATTCTAATATCTAGGTACGAACATAGTTAGAAAGAAGGCTGTATAACAGCCTTCTTTTTGAATAATAAAGAATAATTAAAGTAAAAATAAAGAAAAATGCTTTATTAATTATATTAAAAGTGGTATTCTTTATGTAAGGAGGTTACGAATATGGCGCAGGTATTAGTAAATTTCAAATTGGATGAAGAAGATAAGAAAGGAATGGAAGAAGTATGCAAGGCTCTTGGAATGAGCATGTCAACTGCTTTCACGATATTTGCAAAAAAAATGAGAAGAGAAAAAAGGATCCCGTTTGACGTTTCGATCGATCCGTTTTATTCAGATTCAAATGTTGCTTATTTTAAAAAGGTCATAAAAGAAATAGAATCAGGAAAAGCAAGGCTTGAGGAACATGATTTGATAGACGAGGTATAGGGGATGAAACTATTATGGGACGAGAGGGCTTGGAATGATTATTTAGAATGGCAGTTAAAAAATCGCAAAATATAAAAAAGAATCAACAGTATTATCAGAGATATTCAGAGAGATCCGTATAATGGGATAGGAAAGCCTGAACTACTTAGCGAAAACCTTAGTGGATGGTGGAGCCGAAGGATCGATGATGCAAACAGAATCGTATACAAAATACAAGATGATTCGATAATAATAGCTCAATGTGAGGGGCATTACAGCTAAAAGAGCGAAGAAGGCTGCATAACAGCCTTCTTTTTGTACAGATCTGTATTTTTTTGAAAAGTGTTTCTCGTTGTATGGATTTAGGTGTAAAATAACAAAAAGCTTTGTATTGCGGAGGTTTCAGCTATGCAGGACGTAAAAGAATTCAAAAAAATACTTGTCGCCAACAGAGGTGAGATAGCATTGCGTATATTCCGCGCATGCCATGACGTCGACATCAAGACTATAGGTATCTATTCGAAAGAAGATACATACAGTCTGTTCCGTACTGCGGCTGACGAATCATACCTCATAGGCGAAAAGCTCAGTCCTCTGGCTGTATATCTGAATATTCCCGGGATAATCGAAGAAGCGAGAAGAAGAGGCGCAGACGCCATACACCCCGGTTACGGTTTTCTTTCCGAAAACGCCGATTTCGCGAAAGCCTGTGAAGATGCAGGGATCAAATTCATAGGACCGAAATCTGACGTTCTCGCAATGATGGGAGACAAACTAGCCGCAAAGCAGATAGCGCTCGAATGCTGCGTGCCCACTATTCCGGGCACGGAAAAGGCTCTTCAGTCAGCAGATGAGGCTGTCGAACTTGCAAGGCTCTATGGTTTCCCGGTCATTTTAAAAGCAGCCGCAGGCGGCGGCGGAAGAGGAATGAGAAGATGCGATTCCGAAGATGAGCTTAGGCAGAATTTCGTTCTTGTAAAGGATGAAGCTAAGAAAGCTTTCGGAAACGATGATATCTTCATGGAGAAATTCCTCGTAAATCCTAAGCATATCGAAGTCCAGATACTCGCAGACGAACACGGAAACGTAGTTCATCTATTTGAAAGAGACTGTTCTCTTCAGAGAAGATACCAGAAGGTCATAGAATTCGGACCCGCTTTTTCAGTTCCGGAAGAAACGAAAAAGGCTATAAGGGCCGATGCCGTTAAGGTATGCAAACATATAGGGTATACCAGCGCAGGAACTGTTGAATTCCTCGTAGACGGCGAAGGTCATCACTATTTCATCGAAATGAACCCCCGTATCCAGGTGGAGCACACAGTCACCGAAATGATCACGGGCATAGATATCGTAAGAGCACAGATCCTCATAGCCGAAGGTTATCCGCTCGACGACCCGAGGATAGGAATAAAGTCTCAGGATGACGTGAAGGTGAACGGCTATGCTATCCAGTGCAGAGTCACGACGGAAGATCCCGCGAACAACTTCGCGCCCGATACCGGCAAGATCACTGCCTACAGATCCACGGGCGGTTTCGGTATAAGACTCGACGGAGCCACCACCGGCGCAGGGGCAGTTATCTCTCCGTATTACGATTCTCTTCTTGTAAAGGTCACCGCATGGGATAATTCTTTCGAAGGGGCAGTCAACAAGGCTTCCAGAGCCATAAGAGAGATGGAGGTAAAAGGCGTAAAGACCAACATCTCATTCATATCGAACATACTCAAGCACCCCGTATTCAGATCGGGCAAGTGCTATACAAAGTTCATAGACGAGACCCCGGAACTCTTCGTATTCGGCGAAGATTACGACAGAGTAACCAATATGCTCAAATACATTGCGGAGATAAACGTTAAGGAAAGAGAAGGGCATAAGTTCTACGACGCTCCAAGGTTTGCGCCTGTAACGGGAGAAAGAAAAGACGGGCTCAAACAGCTTCTTGACAGCAAGGGACCCGAAGCAGTCTCCAAGTGGGTGTACGATCAGAAGAAGCTGCTTATCACTGATACTACTTACAGAGATGCTCATCAGTCGCTGCTTTCTACAAGGGTCAGAACGAGAGATATTGCCAACAGTCTCGAAGCAACCAGCGAAATACTTGCAGATGCATTCTCTCTCGAATGCTGGGGCGGTGCGACTTTCGACGTTGCATACAGGTTCCTGCATGAATCGCCTTGGGAAAGGCTCGATATCATCAGGGAAAAAGTACCCAATATACTTCTCCAGATGCTGCTCCGCGGAGCAAATGCGGTCGGATATACCAACTATCCGGATAACGTCATAAGGGAGTTCGTCAAAGAATCTGCCAGATCCGGAATAGACGTATTCAGAGTGTTCGATTCTCTCAACTGGATACCCGGTATGTCGGTTGCTCTGGACGAAGTAAGGAACCAGAATAAGATCGCTGAGGCTACCATATGCTATACAGGCGATATATTAAGCGATAAAGAAGATAAATACACATTACAGTATTATGTAAACATGGCTAAAGAACTGGAACATATTGGCGCAAATATCATTTGCATTAAAGATATGTCTGGTCTTCTCAAGCCTTATGCGGCCAAAAAACTCGTAAAGACGCTGAAAGACGAAGTCGGAATACCTATCCAGCTCCATACTCACGATACTTCCGGGAACCAGGTTGCAGCTCTGCTGATGGCAGCAGAAGCCGGTGTGGACATAGTCGACTGCGCTATTTCCTCCCTGTCGTCTCTGACCAGCCAGCCATCTCTTGATGCTGTCGTGGCGGCCCTTGAAGGTAACGAAAGAGATACGGGAATAGATCTTTCCAGGCTTCAGTACCTTACGGATTACTGGGAAGATATCCGCAAGAGATACGATTCCTTCGAGACCGGGCTTCAGCATCCCGCAACGGACATTTACCGTTACGAGATACCAGGAGGACAGTATACGAACCTCAAGCCGCAGGTTGAATCTCTGGGCCTTGGAAACAGATTCGAAGAGGTCAAGGAGAACTACAAAGTAGTCAACGAAATGGTCGGCAACATTGTAAAGGTAACCCCGTCTTCCAAGATGGTAGGCGACATGGCCATATTCATGACCCAGAACGGACTCACTCCAGAGAACATAGTCGAAAAAGGGGAATCTCTCGCATTCCCTGATTCCGCAATATCATATTTCTCCGGAATGATGGGTCAGCCCATGGGCGGATTCCCCAAGGATCTTCAGAGAGTAATACTCAAAGGAGTGGAGCCCATCGAGTGCAGACCCGGAGAACTTCTTCCACCGGCAGATTTCGATGCGATAAAGGAAAAACTCTCATCCATCAAAGACGGCGAAGTGAATATACGTAACATCCTCAGCTATTGCATGTATCCTGACGTATACATTTCGTATCTTAAGAAAAGACACGAGTATGAATACATAAGCAAACTTGGAAGCCATGTATTCTTCCACGGCCTTGCCGTAGGGGAGACCAATTACGTCACTATCAACGAAGGCAAAGTACTCGTGGTAAGATATCTTGGACTGGGTGACGTTGACAAGGAAGGCAACAGGACAGTCAGTTTCGAACTCAACGGAATAAGAAGAGAAGTTACCGTACCCGACGAGGAGGCTCAGAAGACTCTTGTGAAAGTAGCCATGGCTGATGCTGATGACAAATGTCAGGTAGGAGCGTCCATCCCGGGTGCCGTCAGCAAGATCTCAGTCTCTGTCGGTGACGAAGTCAAAGTCAATGACACGCTGATCGTAATAGAAGCAATGAAGATGGAGACTGCGGTCACGTCAAGAGTCGACGGCATAGTTGAAAGCATAGAAGTGAAAGCAGGAGACAGTGTAAAGGGCGGACAGCTCCTTATGAAGCTCAAAGAAAAGAAATAATAAAACATCATTACAAAATGATGTATTTGTTAGCACATTTGAACGCAAGATATGGTATAATATAATGTCATATTATATGTATCTTGCGTTTTTTGTTGCAGGAAAGACATAAGCTTGAAAAAGAGATACTATCACATTTTAATAGCAGTTATCCTGGCTGTCTCTTTGTTTGCCGCGGTGCTATACGCCGAGGGAGACGATCTTTCCTATTCGATGAACGGAGACGGATCCAGTTATTCTGTAACGGGCATAGGTCATTATTGGGACAGTGAACTGGTGATACCTGAAAGTTACAACGGGCTTCCTGTAACGTCCATATCTACGAGGGCATTCGAACAGAACAAAAGCATAGTATCGGTATACATACCGGATTCAGTAACGACTATAGGTGATTTTGCATTCTCAGGATGTTCGAAACTGAGGGAAGTACGTCTCAGTAATTCTCTCGTTTCCATGGGTAAAGGCGCCTTCTATAACTGCACGGCGCTGGAAAACGCAGATCTTAACGGGTATTTGTCAGTCATCGGAGACTGGGCGTTCTGGAACTGTCAGCGCCTAAAAAGTGTATCCATACCCGGCAGCATAAGTTCCATAGGGATTGGGGCATTCTCAGGATGCACGAATCTTTCTGATATCCGTATAAATGACGGTCTTTCATCATTGTCGCAATACCTTTTCGCTGACTGTACGTCGCTTAGGAGCATAACTCTTCCGTCTAACGTAGCTTCCGTGGGCGAATATGCTTTTGCGGATTGCTACGGCCTCGAAGAGATCTTTTTCAGGAACAGCCATGTGAATATTAACGGAAGAGCGTTCTACGGTGTAAGCGCCAATGCGCACTATTCCTGTTCGGACAGTTCCTGGAATGAGTTCAATTTCTCAGGTTACGGCGGAGAATTGCGCTGGGTCAGCCATACGAACACTGTCCATTTCAATGCAGTTGCACCTTCAGAAACCAGTCCCGGAAACATAGAATACTGGTACTGCAGTGACTGCGGCAGATATTTCGCCGATGCAGCCTGTACGAAAGAAATATCGGAATTCGATATAACCATATCCATAGTTGATGCGCAAAGAGGAGATGTGGACGGTAACGGCGTCAAGAACGAAGACGACGTGCTGAGATCCCTCTATCACATCTTCTTCGGAGATGCATATAAAGTAAATCAGGATCTTGATTTCAACGGAGACGGAGCGGAAAACGAAGATGACGTTCTGAGACTCCTGTACAACATATTCTTCGGTAACGATTATCCATTGTCCTAAAAAGAGGAATAAGGAAATGAAAAAAACGATAAGTCTGTTAGTTTGTATTTTGGTCATACTCGGAGCATCTGCTACGGCGTTCGGATCGTCGGGCGCGTCGGCATGGGCTACGCAGACCACGGTGAAACGCGGTGAGAGCGTATCGGTCTACGTCAATCTTTCCACGACGGAAACAGTCTCAGGCCTGGGCGTATCTGTAGGTTATGACAGAGCATATTTCGAATATGAAAGTTCTGCATGGACAGTAGCCAACAAGGTTTCCCTCGGCGAGGGAAAAGACTTCGATCCGGTGCTCGGTAACGGCGCGGTGCTCATTTCACCGTCATCAAAGCCGAACGGAGAAATATTCTGCATTACGCTGAGAGTAAAAGGCGACGCTCCTTTGAACAGCAGCACTGTAAGCTTCGGCGTAAAGGTGGGTTCCGAGGGAGAGACCGTAAATACCAGCGTGGATATCACCGTATCATGTAACCATTCCTGGGGCGGCTGGACTACGATATCCGAACCTACCTGTACTGAAATAGGACAGCAGGAAAGAGTATGCTCCATCTGCGGCACAAGGCAGCAGAGCTATATAGACGCAAAAGGGCACGATTACAGCGACTGGGAAACAACGAAAGAAGCCAGCTGTACCGAAAGCGGTGAACAGGTAAGGACCTGTTCGGTCTGCGGAGGGACACAAGCCAGGACGGTAGCGCCTCTGGGGCATACCCTTGGAGATGACGCAAACGTAACAAAAGAAGCTACCTGCGTGGAACACGGAGAAGCGACCGGTACCTGCACGGTCTGCGGACAGTCGGTGACCGTATCTACGCCGCTTGCTGCGCACAAATACGGTGATTGGTATACGATAATCCAGGCTACCTGTACTGAAAAAGGAGAAAGAGAACACGAATGCAGCGTGTGCGGATACGTTGAAAGACAGAAATCCCTGCCTCTGGGACACGATTTTTCACAGGGGACCGTGGTAACTCCTGCGACCATATACTCCACAGGACTCTTCGAAGCTAAATGTACCAGATGCGGAGTTGAAGGCAGCATCATATCCCCTTGTTCATACAATGACGAAGAAACAGGCATATATCTTGAAACTGAAGAAGACGTCTTCCCCGTAGGTTCCGTGGTAAAGGTAAAAACTCTTGAATCGGTAAGACCTGAGGAGAAGGAAGTCAAGACAGGCATACAGAAATATATAGCGCAGATCACAGACTACTTCAAGAATCTCATCGCACGTTTCAGCGGGAACAAACAGGGTCAGTCAGAAGTGAATGACTACGGTGTAGATAAGATTTCATCTTCATATGACCTTTATGAAATAAAAGCGGTGAACAATGACGGAGATATGGTCCAGCAGAACGGTAAGACCGTACTGACGTTCCAGCTTCCCGAAGGTTTCGGTAGGAACACCGCAGTTTACAGTATCGACGAAAAGGGGATCAAGACAGAGCTGCCTGTAATAGTCGATATGGAAAAGAGGACTGTGACGGCGTCTTCGGATCTGCTGTATGTGTTCGCGGTAGCCAATATGGATTCGCTTCCCGAAAAGAACGATCTTTCAATGCCGGCTATACTTCACTACATCATCGAAGGCCTGCTTCTGTTGTTCCTGATCATTGCATGCTGCGTATCAGCCGGCAGACGTAAAAAACTCAAGGCTGTAAAACGAGCGGAAAAGACGGAGAATGTCGCAAAAAGCAGCGTCGGAGTGGAAAGCGGTATAGAAGACACTCATCAACAGACGGAAGAACTGAAGCAGTCCGTTCCGGATCGGAGTTCTGAGGCTTCGGCAAGCTCCAGCCTCAGAGATGAGATAAACGAAGCTCTGGGCGACCAGAATAAGGTAACGGAACCTCCAGAGGAGCAAGTGCCTGAAAAACCAAAAAAGCCTACTTTGGACGATATTTTCGGCGAAAGCAAAAATTAAAATATTTAAATGAAATCAGAAGGGTCAAGCAAAAATGCTTGACCCTTTTTGATTCTTGTGATATCATCTCCGCGTTATGTTGGAAGAATCTCTAGAAATAAGCGTTTTATTCGATTTTTACGGTCCGCTGCTCACGGAAAGACAGCAGACCTTCGTTGATTTGTATTTCAATGAGAATCTTTCATTAAGCGAGATCGCCGATGAATTCGGAGTAACAAAGCAAGCCGTATCTGACGGACTCAAGAAGTCCGAGAAAGCGCTTCATAAGTACGAGGAAAAGCTCGGTCTTGTACAGCGCTGGAAAAACGAGATGGGCATTCGCAGTCTGGGAGCATAAATGGCTTTTGAAAGTTTATCTGAAAAACTGAACAGCACGTTCAAGAAACTGCGCGGAAAAGGCGTACTTGGCGAGAAAGACATAGACGAAGCTATGCGAGAAATACGTCTTGCTCTGCTTGAAGCGGACGTCAACTACAAAGTAGTCAAAGATTTCGTAGCCGGAGTCAAAGAAAAAGCTCTGGGAGAAGAAGTACTCAACAGTCTTACTCCGGGTCAGCAGGTCATTAAGATCGTCAACGATGAGATGATCGCTCTTCTTGGCGGAGTGAGCGGCAAACTGAGTTACAGTCCTTCGGGATTCACGACTATCATGCTCGTGGGTCTTCAGGGTACAGGTAAGACAACCACTGCGGGCAAACTTGCCGCGTATCTTCTGAAAGAAGGAAAGAAGCCGATGCTTGCGGCTTGCGACGTACAGAGACCTGCTGCTATAGATCAGCTTGAGATCGTGGGCAGTCAGGTAGGAGTACCCGTATACACCGACAGAGAATGCAAAGATCCCGCAAAAATAGCTGTAGACGCTAAAAAGCAGGCCGAAATCAAAGGATATAACATCCTCATCGTCGATACTGCAGGACGTCTTCATGTAGATGAAGAACTCATGGATGAACTGAAAAGGGTCAGAAAAGAAGTAAAACCGTTCCAGATCCTTTTAGTCGTAGACGCTATGACTGGTCAGGACGCAGTTAATTCCGCATCCGCTTTCAACGATGCCATGGGCGTAGACGGCATCATAATGACGAAACTCGACGGCGATACCAGAGGCGGCGCGGCTCTGTCCGTAAAATCGGTCACAGGTAAGCCAATACTCTTCGCAGGAATGGGTGAAAAACTCGAAGCTCTCGAACCTTTCCATCCGGACCGTATGGCCGGAAGGATCCTGGGGATGGGAGATATGCTTTCTCTCATAGAAAAGGTCTCCGAGGCTGCCGACGAAGAAAAGGCCAGAGAGCTCGAGAAGAGAATGTCGCAGAACAAATTTACTCTGGACGATCTCTTAGAGCAGATGAGACAGCTTAAGAGCATGGGCGGTATAGGAAAATTCCTGGAAATGCTTCCGGGAGGCACCAATGCGACCGACGAACAGCTGGATAAATCCGAGATAGAACTTAGAAGATCGGAAGCAATAATCTGCTCCATGACGAAAAAGGAAAAGGAAGATCCCCGTATCCTGGACGCAAGCAGAAGAAAGAGGATAGCGGCAGGCGCAGGCGTATCGGTAACACATGTAAATCAGCTCATCAAAAAGTTCGAAGAAACGAAAAAAATGATGAAGCAGATGAACAATATGAAAGGGAAGAAAGGTTTCGGAAGACGAGGCTTTCCCGGTTTTTAAAGGTATAACCATTTAGTTAATATATTTGTTTCAGGAGGAAATCAAAATGGTAAAAATCAGACTTAGAAGAATGGGCAAGAAAAAGGCTCCTTTCTACAGAGTTGTAGTAGCAGACGCTAGAACATCAAGAGACGGTTATGCGATCGCAGAGCTCGGAACATATGATCCGCTTGCAGAACCTTCCCAGGTAAAGATCGACGTAGAAGAAGCAAGAAAGTGGCTTGCAAACGGCGCTCAGCCGACAGACACAGTAAAAGCTCTCTTAAAGAAAGCCGGCGTTTACGACAAGTAATCGGAGGGGATCAAATGGTCAGTTTGGTTGAAACAATAGCCAAATCCCTGGTAAGCGACCCTGAAAAGGTCGAAGTTACGGAAACTACGTCTGAAGACGGCAAGATCGTTGTACAGCTGAAGGTCGCTCAGGAAGATATGAGCAAGATCATCGGCAGGCAGGGCAGGATAGCTAAAGCCCTCAGAACAGTGGTCAAGGCAGCAGCGGTACGCGAAGGTCTGAGCGTTGTCGTCGAGATAGTTTCTTAGGAGATTACTCATGGAAAAAGTCAGAATCGGACAAATCACTGCTCCGGTCGGTATAAGAGGAGAAGTACGCGTTTTTCCGTATACAGACAGAAATACGCGCTTTTCTGATATACAAAAGATTTTTGTCGGAGAAGGCGATACGGAATACACGATACAGAGATACCGCCCCGATAAGGATCTTATCGTTCTGAAACTAAAGGAAGTAAGCGACAGGAATACGGCAGAGACTCTCAGAGGTCTGTATCTATACGCAGACAGGGAGTCCTATCCTCTGGAAGAGGATTCGTATTTCATTGACGACCTTGTAGGATGCAGTGTTTTTTCCGATGAAGGTGAAGAACTGGGCAGCCTGATAAAAGTTATACAAAACAGCGCCCAGGATATCTATGAGATCGGAAGACCCGGCGGGAAGAGTTTTCTTGTTCCCGCCGTAAAGGAATTCATACGTTCCGTGGATACAGAAAGCAAAAGAATAGTCATACATCTCATAGAAGGTATGATGTAAGAGGCATATATGGTCTATAACATCCTTACACAGTTCCCTGAAATGTTCGAAAACATACTTCATTCGAGCATACTTGAGAAGGCTTCGGAAAGAGGCCTGCTTGAATTCAAGGTCTTTAATATAAGGGATTACACAAAGGATAAACACAACAGGACCGATGACACTCCTTTTGGAGGGGGAGCCGGAATGGTTATGACCCCTCAGCCTGCGTTCGACGCATTGAAAGCCATAGGCGCAGAAGGGAAAAGGGTGCTGTATATGTCTCCGAGAGGTAAGATGCTTTCTAAAGAGCTTGCAGAAGATCTATCCGGATCAGACGAGCTTTTTATACTCTGCGGACACTATGAAGGCGTGGATCAAAGAATAATAGACGCATTCCATATGGAAGAAGTATCCATAGGCGACTATATCCTTACCGGAGGAGAACTTCCCGCCATGGTGCTGATAGACACCGTTTCGCGTCTCATTCCGGGAGTTCTCTCGTCTGAAGAGAGTTCCTTTGACGAGAGCATATACAGCGGTCTACTTGAGGCCGATATGTATACCAAGCCCAGAGAGTACGAAGGCATGGAAGTGCCTGAAGTGCTTTTCGGGGGCAATCATAAACTTATACATCTCTGGCAATTCGAGAACAGTCTTCGTATCACAAAGGAGAGACGACCTGATCTTTTCGAAGCATACGTCAAAAGCGAGAAAGCTTCGGAATTGTCAAAAGATGAGAAAAAAATACTGAAGCTTGTGTTATCAGAGCATTAACACGTGGATATATAGTGCTGTTTCTGCTATAATAAACCAATGGGATCAAGGATTGTCGGTAAAAAGAAACGTAATCTGATCATAGCTTTTGCGATCATATATGCTGTGATAGCAGCCGGTCTTTACGTCTTCGTATACCTGATACCTCACATAAGCGGCGTACTGACTACGACGTATATAGTGAAAGCCGTCAACATGGATAATTACTACAATGGTACGGCTATCGTAGTAAGAGATGAGACGTGCGTATTCGGAAATGCTTCCGGCACTGTCACATATTACGTCAATGAAAGCGAAAAGACCAGGGTAGGCACCAGAGTTGCCGATATCTATACGTCGAACGACAGGATAGGTCTTTTTTGTCCGGTGACAGGATTTGTAAGTTTCTATTACGACGGGTATGAAGACGTGCTTACGCCGACAAGTGTGCTTACTATGGATCCTGCCGAGTATCCGGATATACAGAATCACTTTATATCCACAGAAAAAACCGGCGTTGAAGCAGGGGATTTCATTTACAAAGTCGTAGATGGCGGCAACTGGTATCTGCTTCTTACTGTAACGGAAGAACAGCTCCAGACTTTCAGGATAGGAAGCAACATAGAAGTACTGCTCGAAGACGGTACAGTACTTACTGCGGAAGCTGAAAGAGTGCTCGGACGTGACAAACTTGCTGTTATGGCCAAAGTTCTGAGCTATTACCCGGATTTCTGCAAGAAGAGAACTCTCAATGCAAGGGTCTCTACAAAGCAGACGAAGGGGCTTGGGATCCCTGTTACGTCAGTGGCGTATGACGAGGAAGAAAAGCCGGGAGTATATGTACTTGGCACAGACGGAGAGTACCATTTCACGAGAGTGAATATACTCGATGAAAAAGACGGGAATTATGCTGTAAGCGAGGATCAGTTCACAGAACTTCAATCCGACGGAAGCGAAAAAACGATATACAGTATATCCCTCTATGATGAGATAATCAGAGATGTCAGCGAACAGTATAAAAAATAACTATCTGAATATACGTTCATCGATCCCTGATAATGTGCTCCTCATCGCTGTATCGAAAACGAGAACAGCCGAAGAGATAGCTGAAGCCGTATCTGCGGGATGCAGAGATTTCGGAGAAAACAAAGCTCAGGAAATGTCTAAAAAATATGAGCTGTTTCCTGAACTCAACTGGCATTTCATAGGCCGTCTTCAAAAGAACAAAGTAAAATATATAGTGGGTAAGAGCTGTCTGATCCATTCAGTGGACAGCATCGATCTTGCTAATGAAATAGAAAAAAGAGCAAAAGCTGCCGGTGTGATACAGGATATCCTCATACAGGTGAACGCTGCAGGCGAAGTGCAGAAGGGCGGCGTATCCTTGAAAGATGCAGGGATGCTTTTGAACTATATCTCCGAAAACTGTCCGTCAGTAAGGGTAAGAGGTTTTATGGAGATAGCTCCGGAAACAGACGATCCGGAAAATGTTAGGGTGTACTTCAAACAGGTCTGCGATCTGTTTAAGGAATATAATATGGACATACTTTCAATGGGCATGTCCGGTGATTACAAAGTCGCTATCGAAGAAGGCGCAACATGCATACGTATAGGAAGCGCAATATTCGGCGAAAGAGATTATTCTAAATAAGGAGAACAGAATTATGGGTTTTTGGTCAAATCTTATCGGTCTTGAAGAGGAAGATGAAGAAGACGAAGAATTAGAAGAAGAGGTCGTTGAAGAAGTAAAAGAAAGAAAACCTCTTTTCGGCGGTTCCAAGGAAAAGGAAGAAGCGAAGGCTCCGTCTGGTTTCGAGAGAAAAGCTGCCGCTCCTGCTGCAGTGGAAAAGAAGCCGGTATCGACAGCAAGCGGCAAGAGATACACTGAGCAGGTCAAACTCGTAGTCATCAAGCCTCAGTCCTTCGAAGAAAGCCCGAAACTTGTTGACAGCCTGAGAGCAAAGAAGCCGGTCATCATCAATCTTGAGGATCTCGAAACTGATACCGCAAGAAAGATATTCGATTTCCTTTCCGGAGCTACATATGCACTAAACGGAAACGTACAGAAAGTTGCAAATAACATTTTCCTGTTCACACCTGAAAATGTCGACGTAACTTATACGAACGGCGCAAAGAGAGAAGAAGCAGTTTCTAAGAGTCCCTGGAACTAATGAAAACTATTATCTTCTACGCACTCTATTATTTTTACAGAGTGCTAAACATCACGATCCTCGTGTATTGTATCGGTTCATGGTTCGTAAGCCCCGGTACCAGGCTTTTTGAGTACTGGAGAAAACTGGGGTATTTCCTGGAGCCTTTGTTCAGACCGGCGAGAGCCCTTCTGGATCTTCTTAAAAGTCTCCTGCGAAAGGCTTTTCCAAGGGTCGATTATATACCGATCGATTTTACTCCGTGGCTCACGGTGATAGTTCTGGAGTTCATATTCAGAATCATTCTTCAGTTATTGGTCAGAATATAGGAGTATTCATATGCTTACACCTGAAGATATAGAAAAAAAGGAATTCACAAAAGGAGTCAGAGGATACAAGGATACTGAAGTCGACGCATTTTTGGATGAGGTCATTGAGGAATTCAAAGACCTTATTGCCGAAAACAGGAGTCTGAAGGATAGGATCCTCAGATATAATTCCGATATCGATAAACTGCAGAAAGATTTGAATGATTCACGTTCGAGTTATGAAGATCTGCAGGCAGCGAACGAAGAATTGTCAAAACAGTATAGGGAACTTGAAAGCAGTCTCTACACTACTTTGGAGTCTGCAAAGACCCTTATGAGCGACATATCTGAATCTGCAAACAAAAAAGCTGAGATCACTATTTCCTCTGCAGAGGCAGAAGCAGAGGAAATTCTCCGAGATGCCAGAAAAGAGCTCGACGAACTCAAACAGCAGGAAAAGATCATGAAGGACAGGGTCATATCAGCCCGTATGCGTTTCCAGTATCTGCTCGAATCAGAAATGAAAACGCTGAAGATGCTCGATCTGGACGTCCTTGGCGAAAAGGTTTCGGACGAATTCGATGATTTCATAAACTCTCTCGAAGCAGAAGGGAAGAATTGATTTGTTTTATATCATTCTCGCAGTTGTTTTGCTTGCAGACCAATATACGAAATATCTGATTTCATGTAATCTGGTCGAGAATCAGACGATCCCTCTGTTCCCCGGTGTATTCGACATAACTTACGTCAGGAACACCGGCGCAGCTTTCGGTATTTTTGCCGGACGGACCTGGATGCTCAGCGTCATCACGGCAGTATTGCTGGTGGTCTTGTGCGTTTATGCAATAACGCAGAGGAAAAAGGTCCCGAAACTTGAGATCGTATCTCTTGCACTGATTGTAGGTGGCGGTCTTGGGAACCTGATCACACGTCTTCTTTACAGATATGTGATCGATTTCTTCAACTTTTATTTTTGGCCTGTATTCAATGTGGCCGACATTTGTATCTGCATCGGGTCTTTGCTCCTTGTGATTTCGGTTCTCATAATAGAGCCTAGGAAACTAAAGAAAGAAGAATCCGTAAACAAGTGATTCCTGACGTCTGATGGATAAGGAATATATATTTACAATTTCAGGAGAGTACGCAGGAGAAAGGATCGACAGCGTACTTTCTTTGCTTTTAGAAGGTGTATCCCGCAGTTATGTGCAGAAGCTCATTTCCGGCGGGAACGTTTCTGTTGACGGAAAAAGCGTTAAAAAGAACTATATCCTTACGGAATCGGATAATGTAAAAGTTATCCTTCCCGAACCCGTGCCTTGCGACGCACAGCCGGAAAATATACCTTTGGATATAGTT
>JAFRIQ010000007.1 GCA_017432725.1 Bacillota bacterium | reverse complement strand
TTGCTGTCCAGACCTATCATGTACATGCCGTAGTAAGGGTAACCCGACGGATCGTTGTATTCTATGAGTCCGTTGGATACGCATACTCCGTAAGGAGAACCGCCCCTGTTGAGGTCGGCGACGTATATGCCTCCGTTGACTCCGGCTATTGCTCCGTTGTGGACGACCAGATCGTCTATGTTTTCTCCGTATTCGCTCCAGTAACCTCCGTTGCTGTTGTAGGAAGTCCCTACGCGGACCTTGGAAGGATCCTTCACGATGAGCATGGTCGCATAGAAATTGCTTCCGTTGATGGTGACCACCTCTATGCCGTTCTCATCGAAATTGCCTTCGACCTCGGTGTCAGTGTTAATGAGACTGTTATCGATGTCGGTGTCCATTTCCTTCATCGACGTCTTTGCGACTATTTCGTTGATCTCATCGCTGCTGAGGAAAACATGGGCAAGGAATTTGAGATTGCCCGACTCGAGAACGGTGGTGACGAAGGTATCCCTAGCTGCTATAGACGGGCCCTTCACTATGGTCCCGATGATGATGACGAGGGCGAGCAGTATCGCCATGATCGTGGTCAGAACAACAAGCACCACTCTGCCGGCTACGATACCTCCGCTGGTTTTTTTCTTTTTTGATTTCATAAATGTCCCTGCTGCTTAAATAGGCAGCCGTTTCCTTTCTGTCCCCTGCGGGACTGTATACCCCTCTATGTACAAGTCAGCACTGGCTGACGAAATACAGCATGGCAGCCCATGTGAACACGGAATAGTATAGACCGTTTTCATCAAGGCCGGTTCTAAGAAGTGCCTTTACCTCATCTTTCGTAAGGAGAGCGTAGTCTCCGAAGCATTCGGTGCCTTCGGCTCCGTCCGTTGTAAGAGAAGAAAGATCGGGCAGACTCACCTTCACGCAGACCATCGAATTGCATTCGTCGGTCATCCCGGGGGAACTGAAGACCAGAGGGCTTGCGATGATGACTTCGTCGCTGTCTTTCACCTCTATGCCCGTCTCTTCTTTTATTTCTCTTTTCGCGGCGACGACTCTGGGATCCCGGCCGTCTTTTCCGTCATCCGGATCTATGAGACCGGCCGGCGGACTCAGAAGAAAGCGCCCTACGGGATAACGGAGCTCTCTTTCAAGATAGAGCCTCGGTTCCTCCCCGGGCGTCTTCACTATGAGCACGCAGGTCACCGCGTCCGGAAAGATATTTACATATTCCTCATCTGTCTTGAGAGCCATGAGATCTTTCTTTTTCCTGCGGCTGGCCACAAGGTAATCGGGGTTGGTCTCATAACTCATGTGATACAGGCTGAGATACCTGCTTTCATATATCGTATCTATGTCTTTTTCGGTAATTTTTCTGTTCATAAAACACTCATACTCCGACATTGTATTTTACCATTTTTGTCCTGATACTTCCACCTCTATATGATGAATTATCTGTGAGCTTCATATATTTTGCATGATATAATGAAGACGGATTTCAGAAACAGACGGTCACCATTTGTAAAGAAAAAAGGAGATATATCATGGCCTGGACAAAAGAAGACGTACACGCAGTCGTAGAAAAACAAAGAGAGTTTTTCTTGAGCAACGCAACCCTTGACGTAAACTGGAGGACAGAGCAGCTTAAGAAGCTGAAAGACGCCATGATCAAATGGACGCCGCAGCTTCAAAAAGCTTTGAACGATGACTTGGGAAGATGCGAGACCGAAGCGTATATCCTGGATATAGGGGACGTTATACTGGAACTCAACGAGTGCATTTCGCACCTCAGAAGATGGGCAAGACCCGAGACCCATTTCTCAGGTTTCGTATGCTTTCCCAGCTTGATCACTAAGGTATACAAAATGCCCTACGGCGTATCCCTCATAGTCAGCCCCTTCAACTTCCCCTTGCTGCTTTCCATAGGCGTTCTTGCTGCAGCCATCTCGGGAGGCAACACCGCCGTACTCAAAACGAGTTCCAAGTCCGCAGCCTGCACGAAAGCCATGCAGGATATGATAGCCGATACCTTCCCTGAGGAGTATGTCACGGTCATAGACGGCGGACACGACGTGGCAGATTTCTGCCTTGAAGAAAGATTCGACAAGATCTTCTACACCGGCTCCCCAAACGTGGGCATCCACGTGATGGAGATGGCGGCGAAGCATCTGACCCCCGTAGCCCTCGAGCTCGGCGGAGAAACGGGCAACTGGGCGGTAGTAAGGAAAGACGCGAATATAAAGGACGCGGCGAGGAAGATAGCCTTCTTCAAGATATGCAACTCAGGCCAGATATGCATAAACATAAACCAGGTGGCTGTGGCAGAAGAGGTGGCTGATGAATTCATAAAAGAGCTGAAAGCCGCCATCGTGAAACAGATAGGAGAAAAACCCCATCTCAATCCCGAATACCCCAGGATGATAGCGGCCAAGGCATATAAGTACTGCGCCGAAGAAGCGGAGGAATACAGAGACAGGATAGTATTCGGAGGCGAAGGCGATCCGGAGACCCTAAAGTACGATACCACGGTCATATACCCCGTCGGAACGGACGAGCCCATAGTCATGCACGAACTTTTCAGTCCTCTGCTTCCCGTGGTGCCGTTCAAAGACTCCGAGGTGGACAAACTCATGGACACCATAGCAAGAAGAGAACACGGTCTCGCCCTCTATCTATTCACGAAAGACAAAGCCTGGGCAAACAAAACCATGCAGAGCCAGCAGTACGGCGGCGGATGCATCAACGAGGTCTGCCTGCACCTTATGGTAAAGGGCGTTCCTTTCAACGGTACAGGACACTCCGGAATGGGTGCATACCACGGCGAATGGGGATTCAGAGAATTCACCCACCCCTCCACGGTGCTTCACGGATCGACAGTATTCAATCTTCCATTAAGAGAGCATCCTTATCTCGGAAAAAAGAATGAGTACAAACTCAAGATGCTCAAGATATTCGAACAGTAAGGAGAGCGAAATGGCAAGCAAAGTATATTGCAGGGTATTCCAGGCCGTCATGAAACTGGGCAACTGTTTCATGGGGTACAGAACCCCTGAACTGGTCACCGCAGGGCCGGGAAGCATCAAGGAACTCCCCGCCATAATCAGGAGAAAAGGCGTGGACAACGTGCTTCTCGTTACAGACGGAGGCCTTGTGAACCTGGGTGTACCAGACGGTCTCATCAAAGCTATGGAAACCGAAGGGCTCAGATACACAGTCTTTTCCGATATTCAGCCGAATCCCACCGATCTCAACGTTGAAGCAGGCCTCAGATCATACAAGGAAAACAACTGCCAGGGCATCATAGCATTCGGGGGAGGTTCTCCTATGGACTGCGCAAAGGGTATAGCTGCCAGACTTGCGCGCCCGAATAAGACAGTTCCCCAGCTTCAGGGAATACTGAAAGTTCATAAAAAGATAGTCCCCTTCTGGGCAGTGCCCACAACAGCGGGAACGGGTTCAGAGACTACGGTAGCGGCGGTCATCACCGAGGCTTCCACTCACCATAAGGCTTCCATAAACGATCCGTCCATACTTCCGAAATATGCAGTGCTCGATCCGGAACTGACCAAGGGGCTTCCACCTTTCATCACGGCGACGACAGGGATGGATGCCCTGTGTCACGCAGTGGAGGCATATACAAACCATACATACAACACCAAGGTCGAAGACACCATGGCAAAGGACGCCGTGAAACTTATCCACGACTGGCTGTATAAAGCCTACCTGGACGGAAACGACCTTGAAGCAAGGGAAAAGATGCAGTATGCCGCATTCTATGCGGGCAGGGCTTTTACAAGAGGCTGCGTAGGTTACGTACATGCTGTAGGCCACACTCTGGGAGGCCTTTACGGAGTCGCCCACGGCCTTGCGATGTCAGTTATACTGCCCCATGTCATGAAACAATTCGGGCCGGCAGTCTATGACAGACTGTCCGATCTGGCAGACGTTTGCGGCATGGAAGGAAAAGATAACAAAGAAAAAGCGGAAAAGTTCATCGAGTGGCTGGACGATATGAAAAAGAAAACGGGTCTTCCCGCAGGCTTCGATATCATAAAGCAGGAAGACTACGACCAGATATACAGATGGGCGGACGCCGAAAGCAATCCGCTTTACCCCGTTCCTGTCATATGGCAGAGAGAAGATTTCTACAAACTTCTCGATACGCTGAGAACGGCTCAGTGACAGGGAAAACCGTTATACAAAAACCCCGGAGCGATCCGGGGTTTTGAAATACAAAATACGCTGCGTCTACAGGAACTTCGACATTACCTTCGCCCAGAAATCATAATCCTTTAGACGTACTATGTTCACCTTCCTGTCCGACAGGCCTATGGTGACTTTACTAATGCTCCTTAAGCCTGAATCCTCTCCGTCTACTATCACCGAGATATCTCTTCCCTCGGGCGTTACGACTATCTCCTGCTCGGGAGGAAGGAGCAGGCTGGAGGTGAAACTCCTGTATGACGCGTTGTTGGCAGGCGCCATGGGAGCGATCTGAAGAAGATCCAGACCCGGATCGACTATGCTGCCTCCCAGTGCGTAATTGTATGCCGTGCTTCCGGCAGACGACGCAACGATGATGCCGTCTCCGTAGAATTTTTCTATGAAGCTTTTCCCTATCGAAATATTCAGGTGCACCATGCTGCCCGCTGAATTTCTGATGAGGATATCGTTGAGAGCAGGGCCTACGGTCATGGTCTTTGGAACATCGCTTCCAGTAAGCTCTACTTTCGCCTCTATTACCCTGTGAGACTGCATAGTATAGTCCTCTGTCCGTATAAGCTCGATGACCTCTTCGAGCCCGTCTCTGCTGAATTCCTGGAAGAATCCAAGATGTCCCGTGTTGACTCCAAGCATGGGGATGGGCGCAAACCCCGTGGATTTGAGGGCCCTCAGGAAAGCTCCGTCCCCGCCTATCACTATACCGAGGTCCGAACCCTCTTCGTAAGTCTCGCTGAAAGCGAAGCCCTCTTTTTCAAAAAGGGACTCCAGCGCATCCGCAGTTTCCCTGGACTCTTTGTTGCTGTTCACGTAAACGTATATCTTCTTCATTGCTCTTCCTTAAGCTGCTCCATTATGCTCTTAGCGGCAATCATACCGGCCTTCATGGCTTTTACTACCGTAGCCGCTCCCGTTACCGCGTCTCCCCCGGCGTAAACGTTAGGTATAGATGTCCTGCCGTTTTCATTTACTGTGAAACATCCCCATTTATCAGCATCCAGCCCTTCAGTGCTTTCCGAGATCTCCTTATCGTTGCTAAAACCAAGAGCAAGCACCGCCGTATCGATATCAAAAGTGACCCGTTCTTCAGTTTCCACCGGCCGTCTTCTCCCCGACGAATCGGGTTCACCCAGTTCCATTACAGCGCACACGGCCTGCGTGAGTCTTCCGTTTTCTCCCATGAATTCTACGGGATTCCTTAGGGTGCAGAACTCTATGCCTTCTTCCTTTGCGTGCTCAAGTTCTTCGGAGCATGCAGGCATTTCTTCCTCTGTCCTTCTG
The DNA here is from genome assembly GCA_017432725.1 of Bacillota bacterium. Taxonomy (GTDB): domain Bacteria; phylum Bacillota; class Clostridia; order Peptostreptococcales; family Anaerovoracaceae; genus RUG13409. The sequence goes on along the minus strand of JAFRIQ010000007.1, from coordinate 11,012 downwards.
TAGACTATATATACCTTTTCAGCCTGAGCCAGCCTTACGGCATCTCTTGCGGCATCCATGGCAACGTTACCGCCGCCTACTACCAGTATCCTTTTTCCGCATGCATCGAAATGTCTTCTTCCGTCTTCTGATATAGGTGCCAGATTGATCTTTGAAAGAAATTCTGCGGCCGTATACACGCCTTCGAGGCTCTCCCCGGGTATGCCCATCCGGGTAGGTACTGTGGCCCCTGTCCCGAGAAATACGGCGTCATATACTTTCGCTAGTTCATTAGCGTCGGAGATCTTTTCCCCGAGCCTGAACTCGACTCCCGCATCCTTAAGAGCCTGTATTTTATCGTCTATGACTTCTCTTCCCAGTCTGTATGACGGGATGCCCCAGGCAAGGACCCCGCCTATATATTCCTTTTCCTCGTATACAACTACTTTATATCCTTTAGCAGCAAGTATCTGAGCGCAGGCCATAGTAGCAGGCCCTGATCCTACGCAGGCCACTGTCTTCCCTGTAGATGCCTTCACCTTCAGCTTCGTCAGTCCGTTTTCCCTTGCCCACTGAGATACGAATCTCTCCACACCTCCTATGGCAACCGGCTCGGACTTGATTCCTCTTATGCAGTGCCCCTCGCACTGATCCTCATGAGGACAAACGGTGCCGCAGATCTCCGATAGGTTCGACCTTTCACATATATAGGCATAAGCTTTTGCGAAGTCGCCTTCCCTGACCGCTGCCAGAAACTGCGGTATATCGTTGTTTACGGGACAGCCTTCCCTGCAGCCCGGCACCTTGCAGCCAAGGCATCTGGAAGCCTCCGCCATTGCTTCTTCCTTTGTGTAGCCTTTCAGGAACACTTCAAAATTCCTGTTCCTGACTCCGGGTTCCAGGGCTTTCATTTTCACTCTTGGGATATTGCTCGCCATATACCTTCTCCCTATGTACGGAATCCCGCCAAGGCCTCTTTGACCGCCTTTGCCGTGTCAGAAGCTATCATGGATATCTGACCGTTCTCCTTTTCTGCCAGTTCCCCGGCAGCTCCGTTTATATATGCTCCAGCGGCAGCTGCCAGCAGCAGCTTATCCGCATTGCACGACATGACCGCCGCAAGTATACCGGAAAGCACGTCTCCGGAGCCTGCAGTAGCCATACCGGGGCAGCCTCTGTCTACAAGGTATGTCTCTTTTCCGTTGCTTACTGCTGTGACAGACCCTTTGAGAAGCACGATGCATCCGAGTTCTTTCGCCAGGTCCGCTGCAAGTTTCGCTCTGTCTCCGGTCCTGACTTTCTCCAGATCTATGCCGCTTAGCCTTGAATATTCGCCTGCATGGGGAGTGAGCACTATCTTCGCTTTGCTCTTTCTGACCGTATCTTTGTCCATCCTCGAAAGGGCGTTCAGCCCGTCGGCATCTATGATAAGGATCCCTTCGTAGTTCTTCAGCAGGTATTCCACGCACTTGAACGTCTCGTCCGTGTTGCCCATGCCCATGCCTACAGCTATGACGCGGTATCTCCGGAGAAGCCCTGAAAATTCTTCTTTCCGGAATTTGATATATCCGTCTTCTTCAGGCAGGGGATATACCGTTGCTTCCAGGATATCTTCCGCCACGAGGTATCCAAGGGACTTGGGAAGAGCTATGCTCACAACTCCCGCCCCGGCTCTCATGGCGCAGTTGGCCATAGCTGCGAGCCTTATGGCTCCGCTGTAGGGAAGAGAGCCGCCCACCAGGGCTATATATCCGAAGTCGCCTTTATTTGCGTCTCTGTCCCTTTCCGGAAAACAGCAGCGTATATCGTCTTTTGTGATCAGTCTTGATCCCATATCAGTCCTCTCCGTCAGCGATATCCGTGACCACTTCGGCTATGTCCTTGGCACCTTTAACGCCCTTCTTGGCTTCATAAGCTCCGGCGTCCTTGCTTACGGCCTTTTTGATATTCTTTATATCGCCCACCAGACCTGCGATATCCGAGACTCTGTCATATCCGAGTATATCGGCTATGTCTCCTATGATGGTAGCGTGCTCGTCTATACCCAGTTCATCTTCTTCCAGCGTCGTCTTGATATCTCTTCCTGCGATGAAAACGTCTATGACCTTGGATATGCCCGGTATCCCGAGGGCATCGGCTACCTTCCCCACGTTCTCCAGAGATGCATCTGATTTTATATCCGGCTTCAGTATGGGCAAGACCAGATCCACAAGCATAGAATTGGGGCTGTCCTCTTCTTTGACATAGTTGATGATATCTATCTCTTCGGACAGGTCCTTTATCTGCCTTAAGCTTTCTTTTTCAAGCCCCTTGTATACTATGAAGCCTATGCCCTTGTCTTTCAGGAGCTCTTCTCTTCTTGCAAGCACCTCGTCTGTTCTCTCTTTGTCTTTAACGTCGATGATCAGAAGATCGGGGCTCTCGTCCTCCAGAGTTTTGTCGAGCTCCGGGTACTCGCATTTCTTTACCTTAAGGAAGGACTTTTTCTTGAGCAGCTTGATCAGCTCTTCGTTCTCGCTGCAGACCGCCACGATCCTGCTGCCGAAGGAAGGCTTTAGGACCTTGAGCTTGGACTTCTTTATCCTGCCCGCTATATATACAGCCAGAGCGATAAGCCCCGCTATCCCTCCGCCTATTACGTAGGGAAGCGGGAATTTTTTCGGTATTGTCTCTGACAGGAGATGTCCGCAAACCCTGCATTTCTTGGTTCTGAGTCCCTCCGAAACGTAATCGGCTTCCTTTTCCACAGTCCATTCTTCAGGGTAGTCGTGCCCCTTTGCCGGAATTATCTCATTCTTTTCCTCGTGACAGTTCCTGCAGACGCTCTTTTTGTATCCATCCTCAGTGCAGGTGGCCTCTTTTTCTTCCGTATCCCAGTCGTGTCCTATGGCCGGTATCACTTCAGTATACCGGTCGTTGCACCTGGAGCAGGTGAACGTCTTTTCTCCGTCTTCCTCGCAGCCCGCATCTTTGGTCACTTCTTCCTTGTAATCGTGCCCAAGAGCGGCAATGTTCTCAGAATAACTGTAGTCGCCGCGGCTGCAGACATAGGTCCTCGTCCCGTTCTCCGTGCAGCTGGCAGCCTTTGAAACGTAGCTGTATATATCGTGCCCGAGCGCGGGGACAGTGATGGTATGGGTTCCGCATTCCGGGCATTTAATCGTATACGAAGCCGAGGAAGTACAGCTGGGTTCGGCCGTATTATCCGTGACCATTACCACAGCGTACGTCTGCCCGCAGTTCGGACACCCTCCGGTGATCACATCCCCCGTATGGTATGGAAGTCCGAACACATGGCTGCGCTCGAACAGAGCGGGCGCCAATATTATCCCGACTGCCATCATCAATATCACTGATATGCGAACTCTTTTACCCACGGCAAAACCGCCTTTCACTTTTTTGATCACTTTTTCTCTAATCTACTACCTCGAGCCTTCCCTCCACTCCGAAGCCCAGGTGCTTGTTGTTCTCGAAATACTCAAGAAGTGTCTGCACGTCACTGGTGGTCAGGATGAAGTGTTTTCCGTTGGCTTCGATTTCCTCGTAACTCACATTGAAAAATTCCGGCAGGTTGTTGTAATGGAATTCCTGGATGCCTACCGTATATATCTTGTCGTCTTCCACGTCTTCGCCGTTGAGCTTGCACTCCAGGAGTTTATGCTGAGACTTGGAGTACACGACGTGCATACCTTTGGAGAGCTGGTAGAATTCGGTGTGATCTCCGAGCCAGGCCTCGTCGCGGTATACCCAAAGAAGCATTCTTTTGAGCTGTGCTCCCGTCACCTTGATCCCGTAGGACTTGCCGTCGTAGGGATAGCATTCCGTGAAATCCTGGAAAGTCACGATGGGTCCCATATGAGTCTTCCTGACGGAACCGGATCCCATAAAGAAAAGATCGACCGCAAGAGAGTCGTGCATCGCGTCTGCAAATACGCCGCCCAGTTCCGTCTGCATCCATCTGTCGGGATGCTTCAGTTCATAATCGAAATTAGCGACTACCTTGGAATACTTTAGATCCGTCTTGGCCTTGATGGATCCTATGAGTTCCTCCATCCTTTCGTCTCTCGGACAATGGGTAGCGTTGATGGGAACTGCCTGCCATTTATATGAATCTATGCAGTTGTTCTCAGTGTCCACGACTATATCGAACCTTCCTATCTGGTCCGTGCCGGTACCGGCCTGAACGATGGGTATACCGTTCACTACTGCAGGCTCGTCGATAAAGGTATGCGAATGACCGCCTATTATGACGTCAACGCCCCATGCCGGATCGAGCATTGCAGCAAGCTTCTTATCCTCTTCGAACCCTATATGCGTCAGCAGCACCGTGAAATCGATATCTATGGCATTGTATGCATTGCATATCTTACCGACCTCGGCTGCAGCATCCTCTATTCCGATGAAGGAACCGATCAGGTTTTCTCCTTTGGTCTGGGAAATGACGTCTTCGGTTATTATCCCTATGAACAGGATCTTCATCCCGTCTATCTCCATGATGTAATGGGAATTGAATATCCTCGTGTTCAATCCTTTTATATACAGATTGGCGTTTATGATCGGGAAAGTAGCCAGCTTCTCAAGGAACAAAAGATGAGCTACACCGTAGTCCGTCTCGTGGTTGCCCAGAGTAACCACGTCGGGAGCCAGCAGATTCACTATCTGTATGGTGGAAAGGCCCTGGAACTCGCTGTCTATGACCGACCCTCTGAACATATCGCCCGCTATGGCGTAGACCACGTTGGGATCCTCGTTCCTGCACTTGGTAAGATATCCTGAAAGCATCGATACGCCTCCGACCAGTTTTTCGTCTACCTGCTCGGCGAGAAAATCTCCGTGCATATCGTTGGAATGGAGAAGGGTCAGTTGTCTGAATCTTCGTTCGTCTTTCGCTTTGTTTTCTTCCATTTCAGTTGCCTCCTTTTCAGCATTTTCTGTTATCGTCAAAACTATCCATTAACTCATTATCATTGTATATTCAAATCGCCGTCAATACAAGAAGAGCGTATTCCCGCTTATCAAAAACGCCTTATTATGGTAAGATTGTCGTGTTCTGAGAAGCGGAGAGATATATGAACATACACATCGTCTGTATAGGAAAACTGAAAGAAAAATACTGGCAGGATGCAGCCGCAGAATATATAAAAAGGCTGTCCCGGTTTTGCAAGCTTTCCGTAACGGAGCTTTCCGAAAGCAAAAGCGATTCAAAAGAAGAGGAAAGCGAAGAGATACTCGGCCACATCCCCAAAGGTTCCTATGTCATTGCCCTCGATATAGGAGGAAAAAGGCTGAGTTCCGAAGGCTTTGCAGAAAAAATATCGGAACTTGCCCTAAGCGGCAGTTCCGACATATGTTTCATTATAGGGGGCTCAAACGGTTTCGACGACAGAGTGCGGAAAACAGCTGATATGAGGCTTTCCTTCTCCGATTTCACCTTCCCCCATCAGCTCATGAGAGTGATACTGCTTGAGCAGATATACAGAGCTTTCAAGATCATAAATAACGAAAAGTACCATAAATGAGAACTCTCATCTATGGTACTTTTTTCTTCAGTGTTTACATTTAAGGTTCCTGATCTTATCCAGGTTGTACAGCGCTGCTCCCAGAGAAACGATCAGCAGCGTGACATACAGACCAAGGTCGGAACCTCTTCCCGTATTCGGAGATACGTCAGGCACCTTGTCTTCACGGATCTCTTCCATGCCAAGGAATGGTTCAACTGAAACACAGGGTCCCATCCCATACGAAAACACCGGAGCGTCCTAACTCCGGTGTTTATTTATAACGGAAAATTTAGATATTACTGATCACTTCAGGATCGATCAGGCCGAAAGATCCGTTGGCAGTTTTGAACTGCAGGGCTTTTCAGTACCCAAGGAATTTTTTGAGCTTTGTATCAGGCAGAAGTTCCTCCTTGCCGAGACCGAACGAATAGTCCGGCACTATCTCCAGATACCGATTCAGAAATTCTTCGTAGGTCTTTGCCTCGAAGCACTGCGGCAATATGAAAAAATCCCTGCTGCCGCCGGCCACGCGGTCTCCGGCTGTTACGCTCACTTTGTAGTCTCCCGACTTAAGTCTGTAGAAAACATAGCTCTCAAGATTCCAGCCGTGCAGCTCTATATGTCCGAATGAAGGAGCATAGCTGCCCACGATCTCATTGGCCTGAAGCGCCGCGCTCTGATAGTCGTACTCCAGGTATTCTATAAACTTCTCGGAGCTTTCGGCGTCGACCACCGAATACTCGTTTTCATTTCGGAAACTTCTGACGAATTCAAGGTCTCCGTCAACTTCCCGTATATCGTAGTGCCAGGTCTTTTCCAGCATCCCTTTTTCGAGCCAGCGGTAATCTTTCTTTACATTATCGAAAGCCTTATCGAGATATGCGTTTATATCCGTACCAAGTCTGAATTTCTTTTTCGGGTCCGAGTGTTCGACCTTATCGCGGGTATATCTGCACAGAAAATCGATGAACTCGTCGGCGGTAGTGCCTTCTGTCCAGGGAGTCACTACGTCCGAATCGTCATAATAGTTTTCGCTGATCTGACCGAAAACATATTTGCCGTGAAGAGGCGCTATCTGCCAGACCGGAGTTTCCTTCCTCATCATCGTAAGAGTAGCCCAAGGGTATTCCTCGCGCAGCTTTTCCAAGGCTTTTTCGTAATATACTTTGATATCCGTTCCGTATCTGAACAGATCGGGATCTGTGTACGGGTTCTTATTAAGTTTCTTTTCGAGCCTTTTTTCCTTCTCCCGTTCTTCCTCCATCGCGAAAATCTCATCGGAGCTTAGCGGCGTCCAAGCCCATACCTTGTCCCAGCTGTGACTCGCCAATGCCGACGAATATATAAAATATCCTCCGGCTTCACTGCGCCATTTGTTCCATCTCCCTGCCGCAAGACTTCCGGCCTTCATGATCAAAAGGCAGAACTGCTCTTCTTTCGGATTCTTTCTGTCCGCAAACGATTTAAAACTCTCGAACTGAACGCTGCGGCTGCCCTCTTCTTCAGGCCCGAGATTTATCCAGTTGACTCCTTCTTCTTCAAGGCTGGCAGTAAGATCATAGCGGTCCAGTGAGTGCCATCTTGCCACATCCTCCGAATCTACTGAGTCTGCGGTCCCGCGTAAGAAAAACCCCGCCGCAGAATGTCCGTTCCCGGACGGGTGCCAGCCGCCTGCGGTATAGTCCCCGTTCTTCAGTTCGAGCAGGCAGTATTCTCCGTACTGGGGCATATCCTTGTACGAAACATCGTGGAATTCGTTAAAAGACAGTGTGAGATTTTTATGATCGACGACAAACATAATTCCTCTATAACCCTAAATTCATTAAAGTTTGATAAGTATCAATTCTTAGTATAATACACCTGTTTGGGCCCGAAATCTCTTCGCAGAGTACTTGGGTCTTTAAATCTGAAAAGAAACAACCCTATGCTGTAAAGATCACCGACACATCCGGATAGATGCAGCGCAAACAGGAGCAAAACCATCGCCTTTGAAAAAGGCTCTTCTATAATGAAAAACAGTAATATGAACAGGATGCTGTAAACCGTAAGCGGTGCGAATAAAGACAACATCGATGTGGATCTGTAGGTATAAACGTCCGGTACGCCGCAGTATGCAGAAGGGGGCCTGAATCCGAACGTGAGCTTCTTCTTTGTCCGGAGCATGTATACCAAACCGTGAGTCAGCTCGTGCAAAACTACATACAGATAATGGGCGGCTACAAAACACATACATTTGGGCAATGTAAATCCGGCAGCGATCTCACCGAGCCTCGGCCGTGCATACGTGAAGTAAAAAACGTTGATCAACACAGCCGCTATTATGATTGCAGCAACTTGAAACCTCATACCTTGTTTTTTGTCGTTTGCATCGATCACAAACTTTTCCGAGTAAGCTTCAGGCAGTTCTTCTGCAAAATACCGATCCATCCTGTTTACCCCCAACTGACTCTTTCCGCCACACTCCGCGTTATGATGCGCAGTACTCTTCTAACAAAAACCGACTGATCAATCATTGGCAGATTATTTCTCAGTCCGATCAAGATAGTTTAAAAATGCAACCGCTATGTTATACTCATGTTCACTCAATTCATCTTTATTCTCAATATAACCAGACAAAACAGAGGCTATATCATCACGGCTGAACAGTTCTTTCAATGCAGGGATAAGCAGGCAAAACCTTTCGATCCCTTCGTCTGTCCCGCCATCATAAAAGTAAATAACGGAAATACGTGGATTATGTACCATGGACCTGAGCAGAGCCTCTGTCGTCATTTTCTCTGCGATCTCAAGAGGTATATTGCAAACATCAAGTCTTTCCTCAGGAGTGAGTTTTTCCCACTCAGAGGAATCCGGGGTCAATTCATACTCGTATTCGCTGTTGATAGTATAATCTGTATTATCTCCCGTATTGTCTTTATCCTCTCCACAGGAAGTACACATGCAGCATACTATTAAAGCTACTGACAACAGAGAAACGATTGCCTGTTTTCCTCTACTTGTCTCATCCGAATACTTCATAGAACAAAATCGATATGGAGCCCTCATTGCAGAATTCACTGACAGAGCAGCCGAGATTCGGAGCCTTGTAAGAAGGATCTGCTCCGGCGTCCTTCAAAGCCTGCAATACTTTCTTCAGATCCTCATGCAGTTCATCTGTAAATACTCTGTCCGAGCCTTCGCAATGTTCCACATAATTGAACGAAGGGAGAATCTGTTTGGCCTGAAGAGCAAAACGATTCAGACTGGAGTTGCCATAGGAATCCAAAGCGTTCACATCCGCCCCCATGTCCAGCATCCTTTTCAGAACGGCCAGACCTTCCTCAGCCCTTTCCTTTGTTGAAAAAACACGGAATCCCAGGTATTTATCATTGCTGTTCCACCTGCAAAGCATCACTGCACAGTTGATGGCATCATGCAGCACAGGTGTCCTCCATTGGTTGCAGCAGGATTCGTCCTCAATGAAGTTTACATTCGCCCCATGATCCAGAAGATAGTTTGCAATTGCTGTATTTCCGACTTTAAGAGCGACCTGTAAAGGCGATTGCCCATCATCTTTCTTCGGCGGTTGTTTTGCCGTGCAATTGACCAGTTCCGGATTCTTTTCAATGATCTGCTTTACCATTTCCAGATCAGATGTCCGTATAGCAGCAAATAGTTTCTTCATAATATTATCAAACTCCGATTTACTCATCTCTTTAACATCAATACCACGCACTCCACATGTCCTGGGACAACAGCGTGAATAAAAATGCCGTTATCAACGCTGTTGTCTCGACCCTCGACGTAAAGAATATGCCGTTGACCAGTTGAGTCAGGACACCTGGATTTATTTCATTGTCTCGCCAAACTGGAATTTACTCAATTGTTCTTTTGATTTCCTGTAGATGTTGTATCTGCCACAGACGTTCGTTCCTGACAGCTTCCAAACAATCAGGATACAGCAAACAGATGGCTTTTACTGCATAGTCGGAGGCTACCATAGCATGCTCTCTCATATGAGCTGTAGCAACAGCATGGCCGACAACTCTCAAAGCAGTGCAGACAGCCATATCCTCGCTCGCTTTTGCCATCTGATGGATTTTGAAGCTGACCTGTCTGACATCATGCATTCGTGCGTTGCCTTCCTGCCACTGTTCATTGATCCAGAAGCCCTCCTTGATTGTGTCATGATTCAGCTTTGAACCATCGATTAATTTGAGTATGTGGGCAGCCAGCATCAATGCGTACCTGCACAGCTGCACTTGAGAAGCATCTTCATATTCCTGATCAAGTCTGGCTCTTAACTCTGTGTTATCAGGAATTCTGATTCTGGTTTTTGTCACCCCGCAGACCTCCATCAAATCCGAATTTGTCAATCCGAAACTCCTCTTATCGTATCATCATAGTTTTCTGTGATCAGAGTAATCTGTTCGCCGTTAGACCGGAAACCATATATGATCCGGTGATTATCTTGTTTCAGTTGTTCAGCTGTGCAATAAGAATCATCAAGCCTTGTTTCAATATCAGTGCTATGCGATTTGATTTCTTCAAAATGCGAATCTACATATTCATCTGACATAGCGAGGCAAATGAATCTTATCGACGGAAGATACTGCTCATCAAAACTATTTCTCCAATCAAAAGGTATATAACAGCCCTCAACAATCAGGTTCTGCTCATTCTCAATAGCAGTCTTTATTATCTCTCGAACTATTGGCCAAAGATACTCTGTAAGTTCATCGTCATCCTCCGGTGTGAGATCAGTAATGCCGCTACGAATAAGCCCCATCTTCAAATGGTCAATTGAGAGATACGGGTATTTGTTTTTTTCAAGCATCTTTTGTGCCAGAATCGTTTTTCCGACATGGGATGCCCCAGTGATAATAATTACCATCTTTATATCCACAAACTCCGATTTTCCAAAGCATTACAGCTTTAGAACCGCAACGATCTCGTCTCCATCCATTTCACCGTTTTCTTCAAATCCCATGGAGAGATACAGCTTTCTGGCGACATCGTTTTCAGGCTCGTAAGAAACCGCACAGTATTCCGCATTTCCGCAAGGCCAGGTCCTTATGAATTCCAGAGCAAGAGTGATGACTTCCTTTCCGTAGCCTCTTTTCTGATATCTTTTATCTATCATGAGACGCCAAATGGTGTAATTGTTATCATAGACTTTTGGCGGTTCATAACCCTCTTCGGGATTGCGATCCGCATCGCTTTCGTTGAATCCTATCATTAGAAAGCCCACAGGCTTTTTGTCGTTATAGATTCCAAACGTAAACGCAACAGTTTTCGTGTCTCGGACGCTGTAAGCCTGTACGATGCTTGCCCAGTTCGGAGCAACAAAGTCTTTTTGAAATTTAAAGACCTTAAGATCTACAATATCCCAAACGTTTTTATGATTAATTTTTTCTAAGTGCAGCATTTTGTACCTCCATAAACGCCGAGTTGTCAATCATTTTTCAGCTGTTGCAAATAGTCCGCATCTTTCGGCTCGTACGGCACTGAAATGAAATCCTTCTTTTGGTGGTACAAGCAGCATACCGTCTC